>JBBQAB010000585.1:0-3722 GCA_038198385.1 Propionibacteriales bacterium | reverse complement strand
CTGGCCGCCACGCTCCGCGCGAGCCAACAGCGCACTGAGGCCGCCGCGGCCCGGCCGGTCCTGCACGTCCTGATCGCCGAGGACAACACGGTGAACCAGATGGTGGGCCAGCTCCTCGTGCAGCGGGTCACGGTCGTCGGTAACGGGCGCGAGGCACTGGAGGCGGTCGTGGACCACGACCTCGAGATCGACGTCATCCTGATGGACCTGCAGATGCCGGAGATGGACGGGCTGGAGGCAACCCGCCGGATCAGGGCATCTCTGGGACCCGACCGCCCCTACATCATCGCGCTCACGGCCAACGTCACCGGCGCTGACCGGCAGGCCTGCTCTGACGCCGGGATGAACGACTACCTGAGCAAGCCCTTGCAGGTCGCCGAGCTCGGCGCCCTGCTGGACCGCGACTGGTCGACCTCTGCGACCACGCCGCTTCTCCCCCTCGCCAAGGAGCTCCGATGATGAGTCCGTGTGCCCTGCTGGTCGAAGACACGGCCGACTTCGTCCTGGGGGGACGACGCGTGCTGGAAGGCGAGGGCTACACCGTCCTGGTGGCCAACGACGGGCTGTCTGCGCTCGACCTGGCCCGCAGCACTCTCCCGGAGCTGATCCTGCTCGACATCTCGCTCCCGAAGATGGATGGCCTTGAGGTCTGCCGACGGCTGCGGGAGTTCACGGACGCGTACGTCATCATGCTGACCGCCCGGCGGGAGGAGGTGGACAAGCTGCTCGGGCTGGCCGTCGGCGCCGACGACTACGTGACCAAGCCGTTCTCCACCCCGGAGCTCTCGCTACGGATCAAGGCCATGCGCCGCCGGCCCCGCCAGCTCCAGAAGGCCAAGAACGTCCGCGACTTCGGCGACCTCGTCGTTGACGTCGACTCCCGG
Source organism: Propionibacteriales bacterium (assembly GCA_038198385.1). Taxonomy (GTDB): domain Bacteria; phylum Actinomycetota; class Actinomycetes; order Propionibacteriales; family Propionibacteriaceae; genus Microlunatus. The sequence goes on along the minus strand of JBBQAB010000585.1, from coordinate 2,838 downwards.
GAGGTCCGGCTGTCCGGTGACCTGCTGGACCTGACCCGGACCGAGTTCAACCTGCTGGCCGTGCTCAGCGGACATCCGCGGCAGACTTACACCCGTCGCCAGCTGCTGACCGAGATCTGGGGGTCGGAATGGTACGGCGACGACCACCTCGTCGATGTGCACCTGGCCAACCTGCGCCGCAAGCTCAGGGAGACCGCCGCGGCTCCCCGGCACCTACGCACCCTGCGCGGTGTCGGCTACCGGTTCGACTCCTAGACCACAGAGGCGCCATTCCGTGGCCGCGTTCGGCTTCGACCGGTGGCCTTGACCCAATCGTGAGGAACCCATGACCAGCACTGATACCTTCCTTTGTCTGCTGAGACCATCATGAACAGAATCCTGCTCAACGACCTGGCCGGCCTGGTGGCGCTGACCACCGTCGGCTGCTCGGCCGGGCCCGCCTGCTCCTCGGACGGCCCGACAGTTGGGGCCGTTGCCGCAGCCGACCTGGGTGACGACGGCCGGAGTCGGCTCTGGTCAGCGACGGGGAGAACGACCGCAGGGTGCGGGCGGGCCGGGCTCACGAGCAGACCCCCGCGCTGCTCGACCGCACCCGTACGCTCCCGGCCGGTCTGGTGGTCACGGTGACCTGGTTCCTGATCCTCCTGATCCTCCTGCTCGTTGCCGGCGTCGTGGTCTGGCAGTTCCACCGGGAACGGGAGGCGGCGCACAGCAAGCTGCGGAGGTTGAACGCCGAGCTGTACAAGCTGGGCCTGGTCATCCAGGCCACCGATAACCTGGTCGTCGTCACCAACCCCGACGGGGCCACTGAGTGGGTCAACGACGCATTCGTGCGGTGCTCCGGTATTCCGCTGGAGCAGGCCGTCGGCCACAACCCCGGTCGGCTGCTTCAGGGACCCGACACCGACCCGGAGACCGTGGCCCGAATCCGGACCGCCGTGGCCGCCCGCGAGAGCTTCGTGGAGGAGATCCTGAACTACTCGGTCGAGGGCCGTCCCTACTGGGTGTCGATCGAGGCCCATCCGATCCTGGGTGACCGCGAGCGCTTCCTGGGGTTCATCGCGATCGAGACCGACGTCACCGAGCGCCGGGCCATCGAGGAGAGCCTCCGGCGCGCCACGGAGACCGCGACGAACCTGGCTCAGGAGAAGGCCGCCTTCCTGGCCACCATGAGCCACGAGATCCGGACCCCGCTGAACGCCGTGCTCGGCGTCACCGCCCTGCTCATCGGCACCGCCCTGGACGAGGAACAGACCGAATACGTGGCCACCGCCCAGCACAGCGGGCGTCTGCTCCTCGGCCTGGTCAACGACATCCTGGACTTCTCCGCACTGGAGTCCGACCGGCTCGAGCTCGAGAGCCGGGCGTTCGCGCTCCCGGAGACGCTGTACGGGGTCCAGTCCATGTTCGGCCCTCAAGCCGCCGGCCGCGGTCTGGTCCTGACCCTCACAATGGGAGCCGGCGTTCCGGCCCAGCTTCTCGGGGACGAGAACCGGATCCAGCAGGTGCTGGTCAACCTGGTCGGCAACGGTCTCAAGTTCACCCATCACGGCGGGGTCGCGGTCGACGTGACCCGCACCGAGGACACGGACGGTGCCTGGCTGCGGTTCGCGGTGAGCGACACCGGGATCGGCATCCCCGCCGACCGGCACGAGCGGCTCTTCCTGCCCTTCACCCAGGTCGACCCGTCGACCACGCGCCAGTACGGCGGGTCCGGCCTCGGGCTGTCCATCTGCCGTCTGCTGGCCCAGCGACTGGGCGGCACGCTGACCATGACCAGCACGGTCGGCGAGGGGTCGGTCTTCCTCTTCACCATCCCGTTGCAGGTCCCCGTCGAGCCCGCCCGTCCAGTGCCCGACGTCTCCGCCGAGCCGGCGGCTGACCTGTCCGGCCTCCGGGTCCTACTCGCCGAGGACGAGGCCATCAACCGCATGGTGGCCTTGCGGATGCTGGCCCGGCTGGGGGTGGAGGCGGACGTGGCGGTCGACGGGATCGAGGTGCTGGAACGCGTCGAGGACCGCACCTACGACGTGATCTTCATGGACGTACACATGCCACGGATGGACGGTCTCGCGGCCACCCGGGCCGTCAGGGCCCGGCTCCCCGAGGGTGAGGGACCGGTCATCGTGGCCCTCACCGCCAACGCTCTGCAGGGCGACCGCGAACGGATGCTCGCCGCCGGGATGGACGCCTACCAGAGCAAGCCCGTGACCGTAGAGGCCCTCCGCACCACCCTCGCTGCGGTCGTCGCCGGGCGGAACGGGGTGCCGGCCGTCTGACCGGACGGGCTTCCGGGGCCTCAGGACGGTCCCGGCGTTCGCCCCCCGGTGGGGCGCGCCTCGCCGGGCGCAGGTCGTCGGGCGCAGGTCAGCCGCGGACCGCGGCGGCCAGCGCGTCGGCGCGGTCGGTGTGCTCCCAGGTGAGCTCGGGCCGCTCCCGACCGAAGTGCCCGTAGGCCGCGGTCGGGGCGTAGATCGGCCGGAGCAGGTCGAGGTCGGCGATGATCGCCGCCGGCCGCAGGTCGAAGGTGGCCAGCACGGCGGACTGGATCTGCTCGACCGGGACCTGCTCGGTGCCGAAGGTCTCGACGTAGAAGCCGACCGGGTGGGCCTTCCCGATGGCGTACGCCACCTGGACCTCGCAGCGTCGGGCGAGCCCGGCCGCGACGACGTTCTTGGCCACCCAGCGCATGGCGTAGGAGGCGGACCGGTCGACCTTGGACGGGTCCTTGCCGGAGAAGGCGCCGCCTCCGTGGCGGGCCATCCCGCCGTAGGTGTCGACGATGATCTTGCGGCCGGTCAGGCCGGCGTCGCCCATCGGGCCGCCGATCTCGAAGCG
>JBBQAB010000584.1:0-10350 GCA_038198385.1 Propionibacteriales bacterium | reverse complement strand
GGCCAGCAGCAGCCCGACGGGCAGGATACCCCGGGCCCGGCCCGTCCACGCCGCCACCACCAGCGTGAGCCCCACCACCAGCAGGGCGCCCGCGGCGTACGCGGTGGCCGGGACACTCGTCCCCGCCCGGTCGATCAGCCCCAGCACCGTCAGCACCAGCCCGACGGCGCTCACGCAGACTAGGCGCAGCCGACGGGCGGCGGGGGTTTGAGAGCGGCGTACGGGCAGCACCGGAGGCGGCTCAACGTAGAGCCCGGCCGGATCGGGGTCGGACAGGTACGCCGCCCGGCTGGCCCCGGTCGGGCCGAGCGGGGCGGGGTGCCGCGGGGCTTGCGGCCAGATCCCGGAGGTGGTGGGGGACCCGGGGTCGGTCAGGGGGCTCACGACGGGAGCAGTCCCGGGCGTCGAGGGGTCAGGGCGCGGGCCCACCGCGGCGTCACGGTCGGCGGGAGCCCAGGTGGTGTGCTCCGGGGGCGGGCTGAGCTGCCCGTGGCGGGCGGTGCGGTCGGCCCGACGGCGGTAGAAGACGAGATACCAGACGGCGGCCACGACCAGAGCCGGTCCCGCGCTGAACGGGGTCACCCCGCCCAGGGCGGTCCCGGTGAGGAGGCACGCGACCAGCACGATCACCAGCCAGGCCCCGCGTGGCCAGCGGCCCAGGGCGGCCCCGCCGTAGCGGTCGACCAGGGACCGGTCGCTGCCCTCGGGGGGCAGCAGAGCCCAGCCGGCCAGGTAGAGGACGGCCCCGATGCCTCCGCTGAGGGCCAGCAGGACCCAGCCCACCCGGACCAGGACCGGGTCCACCCGCCAGCGGGCCGCCACGGCGCCACAGAGCCCGGCGACCAGACGGTCGTCGTGGCTGCGACGCAGCGACAGGATCAGGGCCATCCGCTCATCCTCCGCCGCCTGGGCGACCGGGACCATCGGGGAGGACCCCGGTCCCTCCCTTGGTCGCGCTGGCATGCGCTGGCGCCGGCGCTCCAACCGGGCGCGGCGGGGGGACAATGGGGGACGACCCTGCTGTCGCCGGGCCGGTTCCGTGTGAGGCTAGGACAACCATGAGCGACCCTGACCCGATGCGCGCGAGCACTCCTCGCGGTGCCCCGGCGCGGTCACACGGTGCGTCCCCCCAGGACCCTCTGCGGTCGGGAACCGGCCTCCCCCCGGAGCCGCCGCGGGCGGGCCTGCCCCCGGACGGTCCGCCCCCGCCCCACGGCACCCCGCCGTACGACACCCCGCCGTACGACGCCCCGCGTCCCACCGGGCCCCTCCCCTCCTCTTCCTCCCCGCCCCGCTCCCACCCTGCTCCGCCGTACGGGGCCTCCCCGCTGTCGGTCCGCCCGCCGACCCCGCCCCAGCCGCCCGGCCGGCCGCGGATGACCCGCGTCCGGGAGGGCTCGGTGCTCGGCGGGGTGTGCACCGGGCTGGCCCAGCATCTGGGCTGGCCGCTGGTGGCGGTCCGGATCGCCTTCGTCGTGCTCGCGATCACCCAGTTCGTCGGCGTGGTCGCGTACGGCGCCTGCTGGCTCCTGATGCCACCAGCCCCTGACACCCGGGCGCCCGGCCTGGAGTCGGCCAGCCGGGCCGGTCTCCGGTCGGCGGCCCGACCGCCGCGCCGCGTCGACTGGGGCATGCTGCTGGCCCTGGCTGCCCTGGGCACGGGTCTGCTGTGGCTCGTGCAGGGTCTCGGTCTGGGGGTCAGCGGGCACGTGCTGTGGCCGGTGGTGTTCGGCTGTGCCGGCGCGGCCCTGGTCTGGCGGCAGGCCGACTCCGGCGGCTCGCTCCGGGGTCGGTCGGAGTTCGGCGGCCCCCGGTGGCTGGCCCCGGTGTTCGCCCGGGCGGGCTGGCCCGCGATCGTCCGGGTCGTGGTCGGTCTGGCCCTGGTCGGGGCCGCCTTCGGTCTGGTGCTGGCCCAGTGGGGCCAGCTGCAGCAGCTGCCGCGGGTGCTGGCCATGACCAGTCTGGCTCTGGCCGGGCTCGCCGTGGTCGGAGCGCCGTGGCTGCACCGGTCCCGTCGGGCGCTGCACGAGGCCCGTACGGACAAGGTGCGCGCCGACGCCCGAGCCGACATGGCTGCGCACCTGCACGACTCCGTGCTGCAGACCCTGGCCCTCATCCAGCGGCAGTCCGAGGACCCGCGGGCCGTCCAGCAGCTCGCCCGGCGCCAGGAGCGGGAGCTGCGCAGCTGGCTGTACGCCGAGGAGGTGCCCGAGGCGACCCTCAAGGCCGCGCTCACCGGCGCCGCCGCTGAGGTCGAGGACGACCTCGGGGTGCCGGTGGAGCTGGTGATGGTGGGGGACTGCGACACCTCAGACCGGGCGCAGGCCCTGGTGCGGGCGGCCCGCGAGGCGATGGTCAACGCGGCCAAGCACGCCGGGTCGGACACGATCGACGTCTACGCCGAGGTGGGGGAGGACCTGGTCGAGGTCTTCGTCCGGGACCGCGGCCGGGGTTTCGACACCACGACCGTCGGGGTCGACCGGATGGGCGTCACAGGCAGCATCATCGACCGGATGGCCCGGCACGGTGGCCGGGCCGCCATCCGTTCCCGGATCGGGGACGGCACCGAAGTGAGACTGGAGATTCCCCGATGACCACAGACCGCACCGCCGCCAGCCCCGCCCCCACCCCGGCCGGCGCGCCGCGGGTTCCGCTGCGGATCGTCATCGTCGACGACCACGCCATGTTCCGCACCGGCGTCCGAGCCGAGATCGGCCGCGTCGTGCAGGTGGTCGGCGAGGCCGCCGACGTCGACTCGGCCGTGGCCACCGTGCTGGCCACCCGTCCGGACGTGGTGCTGCTCGACGTGCACCTGCCCGGCGGCGGCGGCACCGAGGTGCTGCGACGCGTCCACGAGAAGGCCCCCGACCAGCGGTTCCTGGCCCTCTCGGTGTCCGACGCGGCCGAGGACGTCATCGGCGTCATCCGGGGCGGGGCCCGTGGCTACGTGACCAAGTCCATCAACGGGGCCGACCTGGTGGACGCGATCGCCCGGGTGGCCGAGGGCGACGCCGTGTTCTCCCCGCGGCTCGCCGGCTTCGTCCTGGACGCCTTCTCCGGGGCCATCGACGTGGCCAGCGTGGACGAGGACCTGGACCGGCTCTCGGTCCGCGAGCGGGAGGTGCTGCGACTGATCGCCCGGGGGTACGCATACAAGGAGGTCGCCAAGGAGCTGTTCATCTCGGTGAAGACCGTGGAGACCCACGTCAGCAGCGTGCTGCGCAAGCTGCAGCTCTCCAACCGGCATCAGCTGACCCGCTGGGCGACCGACCGACGGCTGGTCTGACCCTCCGCACGGGTGCCCGGTCGGCCATTCTGCGGCGGCGCGGGCCGGGAGCCGGGGCGGGACCGGTGCTTCTACTACGCTCTCGACCATGGCTGTTGCGCATCAGATCGTGCTGCTGGTGCACCTCGTGGGCTTTGCGGCCCTCTTCGGGGGCTTCCTCGTCCAGCTGCGTCGGCCCGACCCCGAGGTCAACTCGGCGATGCTCCAGGGAGCGTGGGTCCAACTTCTCAGCGGGGTCGCTCTGCTGGTCCTGGACGGGGTCGGTCCGCAGCCGGTGAACGTGGCGCAGATCGTGGTCAAGATGGTGATGACGGTGGTCGTCGTGGTCCTGGTCAGCCTGAACCGGAAGTACCTCTCGGTCCCGCGCGGCCTTTACCTGCTGGTGGGTGCCCTGACCCTGGCGAGCGCCGCGGTGAGCGTGCTCTGGCAGTAGGGTCGGCTGCGGTGGTCACCGGCTCCCCGGCGGGCCAGGAAGAGGTGCGGCGATGAGGCTCTCGGCCCGGGTGGACTACGCCCTGCGGGCGATGGCGGAGCTGGCGGCGGCGGACGCACCGCGGACGGTCGACCAGCTCTCCGGAGCCCAGCGGATCCCGCACAAGTATCTGGAGAGCATCCTCGGCGAGCTGCGCCGCGGCGGCCTGCTCCGCAGCCAGCGTGGCCCCGAGGGCGGCTACCGGCTGGCCCGTCCGCCCGCCGACATCAGCATCGCCGACGTCATCCGGGGTCTGGACGGCGAGCTGGCCAACGTTCGTGGCAGCCGTCCCGAGAACCTCGAGTACGTCGGAGCCGCGGCCCCTCTCCAGGAGGTCTGGATCGCCCTGCGGGCCTCCGAGCGAGCCATCCTCGAGGGTGTGACGCTGGCTCACGTGGCGGCCGGCGTGCTGCCGCCGTCCGTGGCGGCCCTGGTGGCCAACCCCTCCGCCTGGACCTGACCCGGTGTCGTCGGACCGCGCCGACCCCGCTCCGCTCTGACACCTGGTGAGACGGCTGTTTGCATAATGAGACGACGTTTCCGAGCGGCGGCTCCGTCCCGTATCTTTCCGGTAATCCCTAGTAACTCGCTAGGAATCAATCCAGAGAAGCGGGAACGTCCATGCGCAAGCTCATCGTTCTGGCCGTCGTCGGCCTCGCGGCCCAGCTCGTCGACGGCAGTCTAGGGATGGGCTACGGCGTGACGTCCTCCACCCTCCTGATCCTGGTCGGCCTGACGCCGGCGGCGGCGTCGGCCTCGGTGCACATCAGCGAGCTCGGCACCAACCTGGCCTCGGGCGCCTCCCACTGGCGGCTGCAGAACGTGGACTGGCGGGTCGTGGCCCGGATCGCGGGGCCGGGCGCCATCGGGGCCTTCCTGGGGGCGACGGTCCTCTCGCACCTGTCCACCGAGGCGGCCGCTCCGGTGATGGCCACGATTCTGGCCTTCCTCGGGATCTACATCATCATCCGGTTCATCGTCGGGGTGAAGCCGCGCCTTAAGCAGGCCCTGACCCTGAGGTTCCTGGCTCCGCTCGGTCTGTTCGCCGGCTTCATCGACGCCACGGGCGGGGGCGGCTGGGGTCCGGTCGCCACGCCGGCCCTGCTGGCGGACGGTCGGATGGAGCCGCGCAAGGTGATCGGCTCGATCGACACCGCGGAGTTCGCCGTGAGCGCCGCCGCGAGCATCGGCTTCCTGATCGGCCTGGGCTCCGCCGGCATCCACTGGGGCTTCGCCCTGGCCCTGCTGGCCGGCGGGCTAGTCGCGGCCCCGCTGGCGGCCTACCTGGTGCGGATCGCACCGGCCCACCTGCTCGGCGTGGCCGTCGGAGGTCTCATCCTGCTCACCAACTCCCGCACCCTGCTGAAGACCGCCGACGCCCCCGACTCGGCCCGGTTCGTGGTCTACGGTGCCGTGCTGGTGCTCACCCTGGCCGGTCTGTACGTCGCGGCCCTGCGGCACCGCCGCCGGACCGCGGCCACCGCCACCGCCACCGACGACGTGAGCGAGTCGGTCACCGTCTGAGGGTCGCCCCCACCCCGTGAGCCGGGTCGCTCACCCGACGGGTGCGGCCCGGCTCCCGTCATCTGGGCGGGGGTCCTCAGGGTGGGGGTCGTGAGGGTGGGGTCGTTCTGGCGGGCCTGGCTAGGATCGGGCGGGCTCCCGATCGCGGCGGCCCGCACTGCTCCGGATCCGCCGGGGCCCCATCCGGCGAAAGAGGGTCTGCGCCCATGGCGAGCACCACCATCGAGAGTCCGGTTCTCGTCACGATCCCGGCGTACGGCTCGCCGCACCTCACCGAGACCGTGCTGGGCGACCTGCTCGACCAGGGCTTCGACCGGGTCCCCCGGGTCCGGGTGGTGGTGGTGGACAACGCGGGGGACTACACCCCGGCCCGCCCCGACCCGCGGCTGTCGGTGGTGCGGCCGGGGAAGAACCTCCGCTGGATCGGAGCGGCGAACTGGTCGCTGCGTACGGCGGCGGCGTCCGGTGACGCCGCCTGCGTGGTCCTCAACAACGACACGCGGCTCTCGCCGCACTTCCTCGTCTCGTTGCTGTCGCCCCTGGCCGAGCCCGACATCGCCCTGGTCGCCGCCTGCTACGACGACTTCTGGCTGCACCAGCGCGCCCGTGAGGTCCCCGCCGAGGCCGCCGCGTACGTCTCCCGGCCCGGCTACCGCGACGTACCGTTCTGTGACGGCACGGCGATCGCCTTCTCGGTGCCGGCCATCAGCCGGATCGGGCTGCTGGACCAGGTCGCCTTCCCGCGGCATGGCTACGGGGCCGACCTCGACCTGTCGCTCCGGGCGCGGGAGGCGGGCCTGCGCTGCGTGGTCACCGACGAGTGCTACGTCTCCCACCTGCGCCGCGCGACCATGGACCAGGACCCCGAGAACAGCGCCGAGCGCAACCGGAGCGAGATCCTCACCGGGATGGACAGCAAGTGGGGGGAGGGCTGGCGGGCCCGCGTCGGCCTCGGACCCGGAGCCTTCCCGCCGCACAACACCGGCAGCGGCGAGTCGTGGTACCTGTGAGCCGCTCCGGCCGCGTCGTCTACGCCGGGTTCGCCACCCCGCGGCACAGCGGCGGGGTGCACGTCCTCAGCCAGCACGTCCAGCTGCTGCGCCGGGCCGGGCGTGACGCCTGGCTCTGGGTGCCGGGGGACCACCGTCCGGGGTGGGTCGACGCGGACGTGCCGGTGTGCTTCGGCCCCACCCTCGACGTCGGCGCGGACGACCTGCTCGTGCTGCCCGAGGTCCCGGTGGTGCCCGGCATCGACCCCGCTCCGGGGGCCCGCAAGGTGATCTTCAACCAGAACCACTTCTACACCTACGCGGCCGCCCCGCCGGGGTCCCTCGAGCCCTACCCGGGCTGGTCACCGGCTCCTGCGGTCTGGAGCGTGTCGCGGGAGAGCGTGGCGGTGCTCTCGGCCCTGCTGCCGGACCTGTCGGTCACCCTGGTGCCGAACCCCGTCGACGGCGGGCTGTTCGCCCCACGACCCGCCGACCGACCCGGGATCGCCTGGTTCCCCAAGAAGCGGCCCCGGGAGGGCGCTCTGCTCCGGCGGCTGCTGGCGGGCGACCCGCGGCTGGCCGACGTCGACCGGCACGAGCTGGTGGACGTCGAACGGCCCGTGGTCGCCGAGCGTCTGGGGCGGGCGACGGTCTTCGTCTCGCTGGGTCACAGCGAGGGGTTCGGCTTGCCGGTGGCCGAGGCGCTGGCGTCGGAGTGCCTGGTCGTCGGCTACGACGGTGGGGGCGGGCACGAGCTGTTCGAGGCCCCCGGTGCCTGGGTCGTTCCCGAGCAGCGCCCGCTGCTGCTGCTCGAGGCGGTCGTCGAAGCCGTACGCCGGGGTCCGGAGCGGGACGGGCTGGGGGCTGCCAACCGGGACTGGGTGCTCGAGGCCTACAGCTTCGCCCGCACCGACCAGGCTCTGCAGGCGGCGGTGGCGCAGGCGTACGCGATCCCGGGGACCGCCGCGGTCGCCACGCATCCGGCGGTCTGGCTGGACCGGCTGGGGCCGGCCTTCACCGCGTACGCCTGAGCCGGCGGCCCCGCCTGACGACCGGGCCGACGACGACCAGGGGGGCGACCCGGGAGGGGCCTGTGGTCTGATCGGGAGATGGATCTCGGAGCCCTCGTCCAGGCCGACCAGCACTTTCTCGCCGTGCTGTCCGAGGTCACGCCCGACCTCTACGACCGGCCGACCCCCTGCGAGGACTGGACGGTCCGGCAGCTCCTCGACCACGTCCTCCTCGGCAACCGCTGGGCCGCGCTGATCCTGGGCGGCGTGAACGGGACGCTCGCCTTCACCCAGGTGCAGAGGCTCCAGCTCGGGGCAGACCTCCGGGAGGAGGGCGCGACCGCTGTGGCCCGGCAGGAGGAGGGCTTCCGCGCCGCGACTCCGGACACCCTGGTCAGCCACCGGGCGGGGCCGATGCCCGCGGTGCACTTCCTGGGTCTGCGGACCGCCGACGTCGTGGTCCACACCTGGGACCTGTGCCGGGCGGTCGGGGCACCCGAGGAGCTGCCGCCGGAGCTCGTCGCCGCCGCCCTGCCGCCCTTCGAGGCGCAGCGCGAGCGGCTGGTCGGCAGCGGGCTCTTCGGGACCGGAGATGCCAGCGCCCCGGCGGCGGGTAGCGCCCAGGAGCGGCTGCTGCACCTGACCGGTCGTCGGCCCTGAGACCGGAGGTCGTCCCCGACGAGCCGGGCGGGTGGGGGGGAGGACCCGCGCCGGGGCGGCGGTCAGAGCAGCGGACGGAGGGGGGTCAGGACCGTCTCGGTGAACTTGACCATGGCGTGCCGACGCTGCCAGTCGGGCCAGGTCAGCTCGACCGTGTTGGAGGAGTCGACCGAGAAGATGTGCTCCATCTGGTGGGCCACATCGGGGTTGAAGACCTCCATGTTGATCTCGTAGTTGCCGTTCAGGCTGAGCCGGTCGATGTTGGCGGTGCCGATCGTGCTCCACTGACCGTCGATGGTCGCTGTCTTGGCGTGCACCATGGCCCCCTGGAAGAGCAGCAGCCGGACCCCGGCCCGGAGCAGCTGGCCGTAGTAGCCGCGGGACAGCCAGTCAGCCACGATGTGGTTGGACTCGGCCGGGACGATGATCCGCACGTCGACCCCGCGTCGGGCGGCCCGCACCAGGGCACTCAGCATGTCCTCGTCGGGGATCAGGTAGGCATGGGTGAGGTAGATGTGGTGCGAGGCGCGGTCGATGGCCTCCAGGTACATTCCCCGGATCGGGTAGACCATGTTGCGCGGAGTGTTGCGGTGGATCCGGATCTCTGAGTGCCAGGTGCGGCACCCGAAGTCGGGCAGCGCGGCCCGCCGTCGGCCCGAGAACAGGTTCCAGTAGTCGATGAACGCGTTCTGCACGTCCCAGACGATGTCGCCGGTCAGCCGGGCGTGGGTGTCGCGCCAGTCGGTGGCGTACAGGCTGCCGATGTTGTAGCCACCCACGAAGGCCACCACGTCGTCGACCACGAGCAGCTTGCGGTGGTCCCGCCCGCTGTTGCGCGGGAAGCGGAAGCCGGAGGCGACCAGTGGGTGCCGCCGGACGGCGATGTTGGGCGGGAAGCGGAAGAAGCTGCGGGGGACCACCAGGTTGGCGAACTCGTCGAAGACGACGTAGACCTTCACCCCGCGGTCCGCCGCCTCGACCAGGGCGTCCTTGAAGGCCTGTCCCACCGCGTCGCCCTTCCAGATGAAGGTCTCGAAGAAGACGCGGGACCGGGCCTGCCGGATCGCGTCCAGCATGTCGCGGAAGAGGTCCTCGCCGTACGTGTAGACGGTGACCTCCGAGTTGCCTGCCGTCACCGACCGCGGCGCTATCCGGGGGAAGGTGGCCGGCTTACGGTGCCGCTTGCGGCGGTAGTCCACGGCCAGCAGCGCGAGCAGCGTCGCACCCTGCACGGCGGCGGCCGCACCGACCGTACGCCGCAGGATGGTCCGCACCCGAATGCGTCTGAGCCACATGGCTTCAATTTACGCTCGCGGCCTGTCATCTGTGACCCGTGCCACCGGGCTGGGCGCGGGCGCACCGCCGATCAGTGGAGGTGGAGATGTCGCCCGCGACGTTTAGGGTTGAAGTGTCATGAGCAGCTCACCCCACCTCGCCCCCGGCGGAACCGTGTCCGACGCGGCACCCGACCTCTTCTCCGACGCCGCCAGCCCCCCCGCCAGCCCCTCCGCCAGCCCTCCCGCCAGCCCCGCGGGCTGGGCCTCCCGGCCCGCCCGGCTGCGTGCGGACCAGCTGCTGGACGGGCTGAACCCGTCCCAGCGGGACGCCGTGCTGCACGAGGGCGGCCCGGTCCTGGTGGTGGCCGGCGCGGGCTCGGGCAAGACCCGGGTGCTGACCCGGCGGATCGCCTTCCTGGTGGCCGAGCGGCACGCCCACCCCGGCTCGGTACTGGCCATCACCTTCACCAACAAGGCGGCGGCCGAGATGCGCGGGCGCGTGATGGACCTGGTCGGGAACCGGGCCAAGCTCATGTGGGTCTCCACCTTCCACTCGGCCTGCGTTCGGATCCTGCGTTCCGAGATCGGGCGCTTCGGCATCTCCCGCACGTTCTCGATCTACGACGACGCGGACTCCAAGCGGTTGATGTCGCTGGTCGCCCACGACCTCGAGCTGGACGCGAAGCGCTTCCCCGTCCGGGCGATCATGACGTGGATGTCGAACTGCAAGAACGAGCTGGTCGACCACGAGTCGGCGACCGCTAAGGCCGCCAACGCCCAGGAGGAGACCTACGCCGCGGCGTACCGGGAGTACCAGCGGCGTCTGGTCGCGGCCAACGCGCTCGACTTCGACGACCTGATCATGACGACCGTGCAGCTGTTGCAGACGTTCCCTGAGCTGCGGGAGGCCTACCGGCGCCGGTTTCGGCACGTCCTGGTCGACGAGTACCAGGACACGAACCACGCCCAGTACGCCCTGATCCGCGAGCTCTGTTCCGCGGAGGTGGACGGGGCGCCGGCCGGGGTCATGGTCGACCCGCCTGAGCTGATGGTGGTCGGTGACTCCGACCAGTCCATCTACGCCTTCCGCGGGGCGACCATCCGCAACATCAACGACTTCGAGTCCGACTTC
>JBBQAB010000583.1:0-5173 GCA_038198385.1 Propionibacteriales bacterium | reverse complement strand
TGCTTCTACTCCCTGGAGGCGCCGGTGCTCCGGGTCGGCGGCTTCGACACCCCGTACCCGCCGAGCCGGGTCGAGGACGACTACCTGCCTGACCTGGACCGCGTGCTCGACATGGTCGACCGCTCCCTGGCCTACTGACATGACCACCCCGGAGGACCGTCGATGACCACCCGTGAGTTCCGGATGCCCGACCCCGGCGAGGGTCTGGTGGAGGCCGAGATCGTCACCTGGCGGGTGGCGGTCGGCGACCAGGTCAAGGTCAACGACATCCTGGTCGACATCGAGACCAGCAAGTCGATCGTCGAGCTCCCCAGCCCGTACGCCGGCACCGTCACCGCGCTGATGGCCGCCGAGGGCGAGAGGGTCGACGTAGGCGCCCCCATCATCGGGATCGCGGACGGGACGGCCGATCCCGCCGACTCGGTGCCGCCCCAGGACGACATCGTGCCGGCGGTGCCCGAGACGGGCGGGGACGACGAGGTCACGGCCGGGCTGATCGGCGGCGCCCCTCCCGGCGGCCGGGTCGCGGTCCTGGTGGGCTACGGCCCCCGCACCACCGAGGCCAAGCGTCGACCCCGCAGGGGTGCGCCCGAGGAGTCGGCCTCGGCCCACGACCAGCTCGCGGAGTCCCTGTCGACCGCGGCGCCGGTGTCGCGGCGGGCCGACGACCGTGAGCCGCTGCACGCCGACGCGCCTGCCCCCGAGCCGGCGACCGCGGCCGCGCCGCCGCCCGACTCCGGTCCCACCGCACCCGAGCCGATAGTCGCCGGCGGACCGGTCCTGGCCAAGCCGCCCGTACGCAAGCTCGCCAAGGACCGCGGCATCGACCTGGCCACCCTCACCGGCACCGGTCCGGGCGGGGTCATCACCCGCGAGGACGTCGACCGGGTCGACCGGGCCCCGGCTGCGGTGACCCCGCCGCCCGCCGCCGCCCAGCCCGCACCCACGCCGGCGTCGGCCCCTGATGCCCAGCCCGTCGTGGGTCCGCGCCCGCCGGCCGGTCCGGTCGCCGACGGGCCCGCCGACGTCCGGATCCCGATCAAGGGGGTGCGCAAGGCGACTGCAGCGGCGATGGTCAGCTCGGCCTTCACCGCCCCTCACGTCACCGAGTGGGTGACCTGTGACGTCTCCGAGACGATGGAGCTCGTGGCCCGGCTGAAGGCGCGCCGCGAGTTCGCCGGGGTGAAGATCTCTCCGCTGCTGGTGATCAGCAAGGCGGTCTGCATCGCGCTCTCCCGCACGCCCGAGCTGAACTCCGTCTGGGACGAGCAGGCTCAGGAGATCGTCCTCAAGGGCGCGGTCAACCTGGGGATCGCAGCGGCCACGCCGCGCGGTCTGGTGGTCCCGAACATCAAGGGCGCGCAGGCGTTGAACCTGCTCGACCTGGCCAAGGCCCTCAATGCCGCCGTGGGTACGGCCCGCGAGGGTCGGACCCAGCCCGCCGAGATGTCGGGGGGCTCGTTCACGATCACCAACGTGGGCACCTTTGGCGTGGACGCGGGCACCCCGATCCTCAACCCGGGGGAGGCGGGGATCCTCTGTGTCGGTCAGATCGCCCGCCGGCCGTGGGTCGTCGGGGCCGACGCCAACGAGCGGATCGAGCCGCGCTGGGTGACGACTCTGGCCGTCTCGTTCGACCACCGGCTCGCCGACGGCGCCCAGGGTTCGACGTTCTTGTCCACGGTGGCCCAGATCCTCAGCGACCCGGGTCTGGCTCTCTTCTTCTAGTCACGAGGCTGGCGCGGTCGACGCCTGAGGACGAGGGCGTCAGCCCGTCAGCTGGTCATCCTCCGGCTGCGGCTTCTCGATCGGGACCTCCTCCGCCAGCAGAGCGGCCTGCTTCTGGAGGCCGAGGGAGAGCTCGTGCATGAGCTGGGTGGCCGCGGCGACGTTCAGGCCCGGGATCTCCGAGAATGCCCGGTTCAGCCACTGGTGGGAGTGGGTCAAGATCGTCTCGCCGTGCTCGGTGACGGTGACGGTGGTCTTGCGGCGGTCGTAGGGGTGGGCCTCACGGATCGCGACCCCGTTGGCGGTGAGACGGTCGACGAGCCCCGTCACCGCACCCGGAGTCAGAGCGAGACCCGCCCCCAGCTCGGACTGCACGAGGGGCCCGCGGGCGCTCAGCAGGCTCAGGGCCCGCGTCTCGACGACCGTCAGCCCGAAATAGCCCGCCGCAGCCATCCGGTAGTTCTCGAGCCCTTCGAACAACTCGCGGGTCGCGTTGAGCAGGCCCGCGTCCATCGCGTCATCTTCTGAGTCGAGATGTGGGACACGCCGGTCAGACATGAACACTCCCTCGCTGATTGTTCAGGCCAGTCAATCATCACCTGACTTGACGATCAATCTCCTCACGGGCGTGGGGCGTCCGACCCGCGTCACAGCCTCGCGTCTCAGGCGGTGCGGGACCGACGCGTCGTGGGAGCTGCGCCCTCGGTCGCCGCGCCCGTGGCCCGCTCACCGGCCTCCGCCTCTGCCGCCGCCTGGGCCCGGGTCCGGGTCCGGGTCAGGATGCTCTCGGCGGTCTGTGGGTCGGTGACCAGCTGGTTGAAGTAGCCCGCGCGCGCGCCCACGATGATCGACCCCACCTTGTCGGGGCCAGCCGCGACGGCGATGACCACCGGGATCGACTGCAGAATGGCGAGGTCGACCGCGATGAGCCGGTCGCTGCCCGAGAACTCCACCGGCTCAGCGGCCCGGTTGTACATCCGGGAGCACACGTCCCCCGCCGCCGCTACCAGCATCGGAGCCGCCGGGGCGATGAACTGCGGCAGCTGGGCCCGGGAGATCGGCGGCGCCCCGAAGCCGACCAGCGCACACTGCGCGTACGGCCACAGGTGCAGCACCCGTTGGACGGTCTACCCGTCTGCCCCGGAGTGGTGGTGCCCCCACCCTGGGGGTATCGACAAGCCTGAGGGCTGGTGGTAGACCAACGAGATCACCCGGCTTCTGGCGGCCAAGATCCAGGGTCGAGCCAGCGGCCTGACGCTACTGAACCTCGACTCGTCCTTCCGGTTCATGGTCACCGGAGCGGTGCTGCTTGCTCGCCGTGGCCCTGGACTCGGTGACGCGCCGTTCGCGGGGGTCGCACGGCAAGGCCTGACCTGTGGCGTGACGCAGCACGACCGGCCCGGTCGGGGACTTCGCCCGACCGGGCCCGTCCGTCTCGTCCGTCTCGTCTCAGGCGAATCCGTCTCAGGCGGGTCTGTCTTAGGCGGGGCGGGTGCCGAGGTAGACCGTGTTGGTGGCCGGCCGGTTCTGCAGCGGGTTGGGGAAGCTGACCACCTCGGCGGTGACGTCGGTGAGGACCTGCTCCAGCACGGCCAGGTAGTCGGGCTCGGGCGGGTCATTGGACCACAGCGCGTACACCCCACCGGGACGCAGGTGGGCGGCCAGGCGGCGGGTGCCCTCGAGGCCGTAGAAGCCGACGTTGCCCTGGGCCAGCGGGTGTCGCGGGGCGTGGTCGATGTCCACCACGACCGCGTCCCAGGCCGGCTCGTCGACGCGCTCCAGCCCCGGCCCGTCGCTCAGGGCGAAGAAGTCGCCCAGGACGAAGCGGCAGCGGGGGTCGGCGGTGAGGGTCGGTCCGACCGGCACCAGCCCGTCGCGGTGCCAGCGCAGGACCGGTTCGAGCGCCTCGACCACCACGAGCTCCTGGACCCGGTGGTCCTCCAGCACCGTTCGCGCGG
This sequence comes from Propionibacteriales bacterium, assembly GCA_038198385.1. Classification (GTDB taxonomy): domain Bacteria; phylum Actinomycetota; class Actinomycetes; order Propionibacteriales; family Propionibacteriaceae; genus Microlunatus. The sequence goes on along the minus strand of JBBQAB010000583.1, from coordinate 1,487 downwards.
TGTAGCCCAGCCCGAGCCCGCCGACCACGACCCGCAGGCCGTCACCGGCGAGCCTGGCCAGGGCCAGCCGGGCCATCTCGATCTCAGCCGCGACGAAGAGGCTGGACATCAGGAACTCCTCGCCGAGCTTGACCTCAAAGATGTCCTGACCCGAGACCGGGTCGAGCCGACGTCGCAGGCTGACCTCACCGATCGGCGTCGGCGCCCAGTCCAGCTCCTCGAAGCGTGCGCTCATGCTGACCTCCGGTTTCGTCTCGGGGTGACCACGGGACGGGTTCGGCACCCATGATGGACCTTTCCCCCGGGGCAGCCGAGCCGCCGGCGCGTCGGGGCCGGCTCAGAAGGCGGCCGCGGCCAGGTCCATGGCCGCGAGGTCGGTGGTCTCCACCACGACCCGCTCGGCCGCGAGCCGGGGCAGCGTCGTACGGGCGAACCAGCGGGCCGCGGCCACCTTGCCCTCGTAGAACGCCTGCTCCGCGGCGGGCTGGTCGCTGTTCAACCGGTCCAGGGCCACCTCGGCACCCCGCAGCAGCAACCAGCCGCAGGTCAGGTCGCCCAGGGCCATCAGCAGCCGGGTGGTGTTGAGCCCGACCGCGTACAGCCGGCGCGGGTCACCGCCGGCGCTCGGGAGGTCGGCCTGCATGGCGGTCACCATCGCGGTGACGTCGGCCAGGCCTCGCCCCAGCAGCTCCCGCTCGACCTTGAGCTGACCGTCGCCGGGGCTCCCCTGGGAGCCGCCCCGCCGCCCGGCGAAGCGCCCGACCTCGGCGGCCAGCTGGCCCAGGGCGTGGCCGCCGTCCCGGACGATCTTGCGGAAGAACAGGTCCTGGCCCTGGATGGCGGTGGTGCCCTCGTAGAGGGTGTCGATCTTCGCGTCGCGGACGTACTGCTCCAGGGGATAGTCGGTCAGGAAACCGGAGCCGCCGAAGGTCTGCAGTGACTCGGTCCCGAGCTGGACCCAGGAGCGCTCCGAGCCGTAGCCCTTGACCAGCGGCAGCAGCAGGTTGTTCAGCCGTTCGGCGTCCTCGTCCCGGGTGCCCGCCTCGACCGCGAGAGCCACCTGGTCCTGGACGCTCGCGGTGTAGAGCATCAGGGAGCGCAGACCCTCGGCGCAGGCCTTCTGGTTCAGCAGCGAGCGCCGGACGTCGGGGTGGTTCACGATCGGCACCCGGGGCGCGGTCTTGTCGCCCGACCGGAGAAGGTCCGCACCCTGGACCCGGGTCCGGGTGTAGTCGAGAGCGTTCAGATAGCCGGTGGACAGGGTGGCGATGGCTTTGGTCCCCACGAGCATCCGGGCGTGCTCGATGACCTGGAACATCTGGGCGATCCCGTCGTGCACCTCGCCCAGCAGCCAGCCCTGCGCCGGGACCCCCTCCGCACCGAAGGTCAGCTCGCAGGTCGTGGAGGCGCGGATGCCCATCTTGTGCTCGACGTTGGTCGCGAAAACCCCGTTGCGCTCCCCGGTGAGCTCACCGGTCTCGAGGTCG
>JBBQAB010000582.1:0-2564 GCA_038198385.1 Propionibacteriales bacterium | reverse complement strand
GCCGCGGATCCGCGACGAATGAGTCGCGGATCCGCGAGGTTTCCGCGATGGCCTTGAGGACCGCCTGTTGTGCGGCGACGAGTTCAGCCGTGGGCGCCGCGGCCACGGCCCCGGCGAGAGCGACGTTGGCGGCGAGGAGGTGGGGGAGGGCTCCCGATCCGCCGAGCGCTCCGAGGTCTGCCTGGTCGGTGCCTGGTGCAGGTTCAGGAGGGTGGACCGCGCCCCGAGGGTCGGTTGGCTGGTGTGCTGGACGCCTCTCGGGACTTCCGGTTGGTGTAACCCCAACCGGAAGTCGAACCGTAAGGGGACGCCGGGAGATGACCAGCCCTTGGCGTTCCAGCATGCTGATTCGGGCCTGGATCGTCCCCGGGCTGCATCCTGCGTCTGCTGCGAGTTCCGCTTGGGTGGAAGGCAAGCAGAAGGCGCCGTCACCCAGTTCTGAGCCGTGTCGAGCTACGACGTCGACGAGCCACCGGTGTGGTGCTGCGGGTCGGCGACAGCCACGGACCATGCGTGCATCTCCCTGTTGTCAGGGCGGCGCTGGTACCATGGGGGTTGAGGAAGTCCCCACGGACCGGCATCGCCGGGTTCGGATCTGACCGGGAGGCCGTTGACGCGGCCTCCCGGTTTTTTTGGTTGCCGCAAGGGTGGGCTCTGGGCGGCGGTGGCGCGCGGATGCTTACGCTTCAGCGGACGAACCGTAAGGCAACCGGAAGGCTGGACGCCCCGGAGCCCTCAGACTTCCGGTTGACTTCGGTCAGCCTTACGGTTTGGGTGTAAGTTGCTGTCATGGAGGGGGCCGCTGACGGCAAACTGGTGCCCCTGGTGCTCATGCCGGTGACCCAGGCCCGTGAGGTCTTGGGGGTCACGGCGAACGCTCTGAAGAGCCGGGTCCGGCATGGGTCGTTGCAGGGCTGGGCGCCGGGAGAGGGTCCGAATGATTCGAAGCACTGGGTGTTCCACTGGGGTGACGTAGCCCGCCTCGCCGAGGAGCGGGGGTTGCCTTGCCCTGCGCCCGGTGAGGGTGGGGGAGCGGACGCCGACGCTGCGCTGGGCGCAGCCCGAGCGGAGAACGAGAACCTCCGGGCCGGCTACGAACTGGCCCGGGAGGCCGCAGCCGTCGCCCGTCAGGATGTGACAAGGGCTGAGGTGGCGGCTCTGCAGGCCGACGTCGACCGGTTGCGTCGAGAGAACGCTGCCCTTCGGGCAGCGCTCCGTCAGCTGGCGGGGCCGGACCTCGACTAGCTCGAGCCCATTGACGGGAAGAGGGGAGCCCAAGTGCCGGGCTCTCGTAGAGGGCTGCCGACTGGTTCTCCCCGGGGCTCCAACTACATGGGTGTGATTTGCGGCCGTAGCGGGTCGAGGGACACGACGCGCGAACGGTGTCTGGGCGCTCCCCACGGCTGCGCGCGCGGATCGGGCCGAGCGCGCAGCCGTGGTGCCAACGCCCCGGGGATCGATGGTGCTTCACACCAGTGCCATGCTCTTTCGAGGGGCCAAACGCGACACGATCACCGAGATTTTTTTCAGTGCGAGGGCTTGGAGCTGTCGGCGCCGCAGCATGAGGCACGCCAGCCTGGGCCGCCGACGGAGTCGGATCCCCCTCTCATCCTTGACATGGATCTAGGATGGGTGGTGTGAGGTGTGCGGTGAGGTTTCGGGGCGTGGACAGGGCCGATGCTTGAGAACGACCTGTTAGTCGGATCGACTGACATCGTCGAGCGGCTGGGCCTCAAGTCGCGTCAGAACGTCCACTACTACCTGAGTGACGTCCCGACCTTCCCCCGCCCGTTGGGCACCCTTGGTGGGGTGATGCTGTGGAGGTGGCCGGACATCGAGGACTGGGCGGCGACGTACAAGTTCCGCCAGCGCAACCCTCCGGTCCGCGCACCGCGGTCACCTGACTTCCAGGCGGCGATGGTCCGCCTCGCTGCCGAGTTGGGCATCGAACCCGACCGGGCTTCCGATCTTGTCGGTTGCTATGAGATCGCCCACCGTCTGCGGTTCGAGAGGTCGATGGTCGTCTACCGGCTGGCGCGAGACGAGACGGCGGGGTTCCCGGCGTCAGTAGCAATGATCGACGCGTCACGGGCAACGGGGATCTGGTGGTGGCCGGACGTGGAGAAGTGGGCGGATGAACACGAACCGGAGCGGATCAGGGCGTGGCGGGAGATCCTGTTGGCCGAGCCGCCGCCCGGCCACGAGAACGGGGCGACGCCGGCGGCGCCGGCCAAGAACCAGACAGCGGACAAGCCGGTTGGCGCGACCAAGGCGGCGAAGCAGAAGACGCCGACGAAGAAGGTGGGGAGCAGATGAGCGGGAGACCGAGGACAGTCGAAGGCCCGAGCCGCAACGGAAGGGCGGCGGCGCCGGCCAGGGAAGAGCCGGCGCACGCCTACGGGGCCCCGCCGCAGCTGGGGGTGGTCGCACCCCGGGCGCCCCGCCGGCGGGCGGCGGTGATCGGCGTCGTCATCGGTCTGCTGCTCGCTGTGGTGTGCGCTCTCGGGTTCAGCGCCATTCTCGGGTCGGTCGACAAGCGGTCGTCGGTGCTGGTCACCACCCGT
>JBBQAB010000581.1:0-2558 GCA_038198385.1 Propionibacteriales bacterium | reverse complement strand
AGCTTCTACAACCAGACCGCCGACACCCCGATCCTGCCCACACCGGTCGTGGGGGTGCTCGGGGTCATCCCCGACGTGACCACGCGGATCCCGGTCGGGTTCGCCACCGCGGGGGACGCGGTCTTCCTCTTGGGGAGCACCCGCGACGAGCTGGCCGGCAGCGCCTGGGCCGAGGTCGCGCACGACCACCTGGGCGGGCTGCCGCCCGTCGTCGACCTGGAGCACGAGCAGCGGCTCGCGGCGGTGCTGGTCCGGGCGGGGCGTCGCGCCCTGCTCGGCAGCGCCCACGATCTGTCCGACGGCGGTCTGGCCCAGGCGCTGGTCGAGTCCTGCCTGCGGCGCGGGTTCGGGGTGCACGTCACGCTGCCCGCCGACGGCGACGCGTTCGTGGCCCTGTTCTCCGAGAGCGCCGGCCGGGTCCTGGTCTCGGTGCGCCCGGGGGCCGAGGACGAGCTGACCGAGCTCTGCGGGGCGTACGACGTCCCGCTGGCCCGGCTCGGCACGGTCGCCCCGACCGAGGACGCGAGCGTCAGCGTCACCGACCAGTTCACGCTGCCCCTGGCCCAGATCCGGGCCGCGTGGCAGGCCACGATCCCGGCCGTGATGGCCTCGCAGACCGCCTGAACGGCGGGCCGTTCAGTTCTGGAGAAGATTCGGCCTGGTAGTCCAGGCCGAATGTTCTCCACAGCTCGCCTGGCGTTGGTGTGAGCCCGCCCGCTCCGGCGCGCGGCGGACTGCCGTCCTAGGGTGGGGCGAGTGACTGACGACGACCAGCAGCTCCTGACCGCCCTTGACCGCCAGCTCCCTGGGGTGCTCGCCGACCTCACCCGTCTCGTGGAGATCGAGTCCGTGGGCGCCGACCCCGACCGGTCCGGCGAGGTCACGCGCAGCGCCCAGGCCGTGGCCGACCTGCTCACCGAGGTGGGCTGCCCCGACGTCCGGGTGGTCCGGGCCGGCGACGGAGCGCCTGCGGTGATCGGTCGCTTCCCCGCCCCCACGGGCCAGCCCACCGTCTGCCTGTACGCCCATCACGACGTGCAGCCCGAGGGTGACCCCGACCTCTGGTCCACCCCGGCGTTCGTAGCCAGCCCGGTCGGGGACCGGCTCTTCGGTCGGGGGACCGCCGACGACAAGGGCGGGGTCGCGGTGCACCTGGCCGCGTTGCGCGCCTTCGCCGGGCACCCACCCGTCGGGGTCACCGTCTTCGTCGAGGGTGAGGAGGAGGTGGGGTCCCCGACGCTCGGCCAGCTGCTGGCGGAGAACCGCGAGGCCCTGGCCGCCGATGTCTTCGTGATCTGCGACTCGGGCAACTGGGAGGTCAACCAGCCGGCCTTCACCACCTCGCTCCGTGGCCTGGTCGACTGCGTGGTCGAGGTCCGCACCCTGGACCACGCGATCCACTCCGGCTCGTACGGAGGGGTGGTCCCCGACGCCTTGACCTCGCTCTGCCGTCTGCTCGCCACCCTGCACGACGCGGCGGGCAACGTGGCCGTGGCCGGACTGGCCCGCTCCGAGGCGCCCGACCTGGACTACCCGGAGGACCGGCTACGGGCCGAGTCCGGGTTGCTCGACGGGGTCTCCTGGATAGGCGAGGGCTCCGCGGTGAGCCGCTTGTGGTGCCGCCCGGCGATCGCGGTCGTCGGTCTGGACACCACCTCGGTGGCCCGCTCCAGCAACACCCTGATCCCGGCGGCCCGGGCCAAGGTCAGCCTCCGGCTCGCCCCCGGTGACGACGCCGTCACCGCCCTCCGCCAGCTCACCGAACACCTGGAGAGCCATGCGCCCTGGGGGGCCCAGGTCGTCGTGGTCGCGGGTGACCTCGGTGAGCCGTCGACCGTGGACTTCTCCGGGCCGTACGCCGCGGTCGCCCGCGACACCTTCCGCACCGCGTGGGGCGTTGCTCCGGTCTTCGTCGGCCAGGGCGGGTCGATCCCGATGGTGGCGGACTTCAGCCAGGCCTACCCGGAGGCAACCGTGCTGGTAACCGCCGTCGGGGACCCGCACACCCGGGCCCACGGCGCCGACGAGTCGCTGCATCTCGGGGACTTCGCCGCGGCCTGCCGGGCCGAGACCTTGATGCTGGCCGGGTTCGCCCGCCTCGCCGGCGACGCCTGAGCCCGAACCGGTGGCCCGGCCGGCGGCTACTCGTTGACCAGGACCGGGACCCCGACGGCGGCGGCCACGGCCTTCCCAGCCAGGCCGGGCGGCACGGCGATCCGGAACACCTTGTGCTCGTCGGGGGTCTGGCCGTCGTGCGGGCTGGCCGACGCCTCGTTGAGGTGGTAGTCGAAGTGCCCGGTGCCCAACAGAGCGCCGGAGGCGTCGTAGAAGCCGGCCAGCACCTGCAGCTCGAGCAGGTCGCTGACGTCGCTGGTGACCAGAGCGGTCCCGGAGACGGCCCGGCCGTCGAAGGCCAGTCGGCTCAGGGTGAACCGGTCGTCGAACGGGCCGGCCGCCTGGACGACCTGCCCCGGGCCCGGGAGTAGATCGGCCAGGCACGCGACGTTGGGCTCCGAGCTCGCCGCGGGCAGGGGGGCCAGCGAGGTCCGGGCCGCGGT
>JBBQAB010000580.1:0-2937 GCA_038198385.1 Propionibacteriales bacterium | reverse complement strand
GTCCAGGTCGGCCAGCGTGATCAGCTCGCGAGCGATCTCCCCGGCCAGCACCGGGGCCGCGAACGAGGTGCCGCTCCAGGTCCCGAAGCCGTTGAAGCTGTCCGGGTCGACCAGGGAGCGCCAGCTCGGATTGACCCGCGCAGACCCGACGGGGGAGCCGACCCGGACACCCGCGGTCGCGCCGGCGTCCACCTCGGGGACGGTGCTGATGAGGACGGCGCCCGGACAGTGGCAGGAGACCCAGTCGCCCCCGTTGCTGAACAGGGCCACACTGCCGTCGGGGTTCAGGGCCCCGACGCTGAGCAGCGGAGGCCAGGTGGCCGAGGTGCCGGCGGCGCGGGAGACCGGGCTGGGCCACAGCTCCGGGACGGCGCGGCCGCCCTGCAGGGTGCTGAACGCCGCCGGGTAGAAGTGCCGGTCGGTCGCGTCGTTGCCCGCCGCCGCGACGACCGTGACGCCCAGGCTGCGCAGAACGTCCAGACGCTCCAGCAGGGGGCTGTCGTCGAGGAGGTCGGCCGGCAGCTCGTGGTAGTACCCCAGCGAGAGGGACACGACGTCGACGAGGTTCTCGGGTCGGCCGCCGGGTCCCTGCGCCGCGGTCTGACGGTCGGCCAGGTAGTCCAGGCAGGCCAGCAGGTGGGCCTCCTCGATGATGCCGTCGGGCCCCAGCACCTTGACGGAGCAGATGTCGGCGTCGGGACAGCTCTGGCGGATCAGACCGGCGATGAAGGTGCCGTGGCCGAAGAACGGGTCCATCATTCCCTCGAGCTGGTCGACCAGGTTGGGGTCAACCTCCTTGCCCTCGTCCGGGTCCTCCGGGGCCGGGGGCCGCACCTGGTGGGTGTGCCGGTCGAAGACCAGTCGCTGCACACCCTCGGCAAGCCACTCGTGGTCGGCCACTCCGGTGTCGAGGATGACCACGACCGGGCGCCGGCCGGGGAGCGCCGTACGAGCCGGGGGGTCGCCCAGCCAGGTGACAGGCCCGCGGCCGCCCCAGCCGGGGACGCTGTACTCGGCCACGCCCGAGCTCACCCCGTGGTTGAAGGTCACCCCGTGGTTGAAGGTGACCCCGTGGTTGAAGGTGGTGCCGGCAAGCAGGTGGTTCAGGTGGACGGTGAAGCCGGCCGTGGCCGGGTGGTCGCGCAGCTGCTGCAGCACCGACCAGGCGTCGGGCGGGGCGCTCGGGTTGTCGTCGATGGACCGGATCTTCACCCGGACCGCGGCGGGAACCCCCACGCCGTCCCTGCCCGAGGCTGCGCGGGTCCGGACTGCGGCCAGGTCCCGTTGGCGGGGCGTCAGCTCGAGCCCGAGGCCGCGGCTTGTCTGCAGCAGCTCGGCGGGCAGGCCGCCCTCCTCGTCGAGGTCCCCGGCGCCGAGCAGGAACTGGTCCGCGACGTACGCGGTGGGCAGGAACTGGATGGCCCGCCCGGCGTCACTGGTCCGGAGGCGTCGGTTGACCGTCTCGCGCCGGACCCGGGACGGCTGGGCGGCGGTCGAGGGGTCGAGGACCCGGCCGAAGTGCGCCCGCAGCACGCCGCTCTCGAGCGTGGGCGGGGACTCGGCGAACGGACCTGCGCCGCTGCGCGTCGGCTCGTCGGGGGACAGGACCGGGAAAACACGGTTCCGGCGGGACTTCGACATGGGGGCACCTGCGGGGGTCGGGCACGGCAGTCCGTGCGGGGGCGTACGCGGAGGGCATCGTCGCTCTCCTGGTCAGGAGGACCCCGAACCCCCCCTAGATACCGGCGTGCCCCGATACCGGCCTTCCCCGGTACCCGCGGGCCCGGACACCACGTGCTCGGGCTCGGTGCCCCGGTCGCCCGGGCCTGCACCCGTACGCTGGGGGCAGCCGGTCCGCATCGCGCGGGCCGGACCGACGGGCGCCATCCGCGGCCGGCGAGAGAGGTGGGCATGGCGGGCGGCACGGAGTGGTTCAAGGAGTCGTTCCGGGGGGAGTACGACCGGGCGAACGCCGCGGTCGGGCGGTTCAACCTGGCTCTGTTCGGCAAGACCGGGGTCGGCAAGTCCACCCTGGTCAACGCGATCTTCGGGCAGGAGGTGGCTCGCACCGGGATCGGTGAGCCGGTGACCCGCGGCAGCCACCTCTACCTCGACAAGGTCGGGTTCCTGGGCATCGTGGACACCCAGGGGCTCGAGGTGGGCAAGGACAACAAAGAGATCCTCTCCGAGCTCGACAAGGCGATGCGGGAGATGCGCAAGCTGCCGCTGTCGGAGCAGCTGCACGTCGCCTGGTACTGCGTAAGGGGGATGGACCGGCGGTTCGAGGAGGCCGAAGCGGCCTTCATCCGGCGGCTGGTCGAGATCGGTCTGCCCGTGGTGCTGGTAGTGACCCAGGTCCCGGTGCGCGACGGGCAGTACCACCCCGACGCGGTCGAGCTGGCGCGGGTGATCGAGGCCATGCGGCTGCCGTTGGCCGGGGGGCGCCCGTTCCTGACCAACGCCCGGGCCGACGCGTTCTCCGGCTCCGAGGCGCACGGTCTGCAGGACGTCCTCGATGCCACCTTTCGCGTTGCGCCCGACGGCGTTCACGGCGCCCTCATCGCCGCGCAGAAGATCGACCATGATCGAAAGGCTCAGGAGGCCCAGAGGCTGATCGCCGCCGCGGCGGCGAGCGCCGGGGCGGCGGCGGCCAGCCCGATCCCGTTCTCCGACGCGGCCATGCTGGTCCCGATCCAGCTCGGCATGATGGCCAGGATCGCCCAGATCTACGCCGTCACCTTCGACCGGGCCGCCCTGATGGCGATCGCCTCCACCACCGCAGCGACCACCGCCGGCCGGGCCACCTTCACCGGGCTGCTCAAGATGGTGCCGGGGGCGGGCACGATCGCGGGCGGTCTGGTCGGGGCCGGGGTGGCCACCACCTTCACGTACGCGATGGGCCAGGCCTGGATGGTGGTCTGTCAGCGCGCGGCCACC
>JBBQAB010000579.1:0-2006 GCA_038198385.1 Propionibacteriales bacterium | reverse complement strand
GGGGCCGCGCCGCAAAGGTGTGACCGGGAACATCCCACCCCTACGGGTGAAGATGCCCACAAGCGGAGCGCATCGTGAGGCTATCGACATACGATTTACCGGGCAGCACCTGCGCTGGCTTCGTCATGACGCTGAACGTGCGGCTCTCCGTTCAAGGGGTGACCCAGGGTGGCTGGTCCGATCTACGATTTCCTCATCGTCGGGGGCGGGGCCGCCGGCTGTGCCCTTGCGACCCGGCTGAGTGCGGACCCGGCCCACCAGGTGCTGATGGTGGAGGCGGGCAAGGCCGACCCCCCGTGGGACCTGCTCACCCACATGCCCGCCGCCATGGGCATGGCCATCGCCAGCGACCGGCACAACTGGAAGTACGTGTCCGAGCCGGAGCCCTTCATGAACGGGCGCCGGATGGACCATCCCCGGGGCAAGCTGCTCGGTGGCTCCGGGAGCATCAACGCGATGAACTACATGCGGGGCCACCCGGCCAACTTTGACCGCTGGGCCGCCTCCGGACCCGGCCTGGAGAGCTGGGACCACGCCCACTGCCTGCCCTACTTCAAGCGCGTCGAGACCTCCCCGTCCTTCGGTGGCGACGGCTACCGCGGCGACCAGGGCCCCCACGTGCTGACCCGTGCGGCCGTCGCCAACCCCCTGTTCGACACCTTCTTCAGCGCCGCCCAGCAGGCGGGCTACGAGCTCACCATCGACTTCAACGGGGCCAAGCAGGAGGGCTTCACCGCCTTCGAGCGCTTCATCCATCACGGTCGGCGTCGCTCCTCGGCGCAGGCATATCTCCGACCGGTCCGCTCCCGTCGCAACCTGACCGTCAAGACCAAGACCCTGGTCACCCGGGTGATCCTCGAGGGCCAGCGGGCGGTCGGCATCACCTACCGGGGCAAGGACGGCGCCGACGTGGAGGTGCGGGCTCGCGAGACCATCCTGTCCGGCGGCAGCTTCAACACCCCGCAGCTGCTCCAACTGTCCGGGGTCGGGAACGCTGCCCAGCTCGCGGCCCTGGGGATCACCTCCGTGGTGGACCTGCCCGGGGTCGGGGAGAACCTGGAGGACCACCTCGCGGTCCAGCTCCAGCACGCGTGCACCCAGCCGATCACCGCCATCGGGATGAAGAACAAGCTGAACTGGCCGGTGATGGGCCTGCAGTGGTTGCTGGGAAAGGGCGAGGCCGCCAGCAACATGTTCGAGGGGGCCGGTTTCGTCAAGAGCCATCCCGACGCGCCGTTCCCCGACATCATCCTGGTGTTCGCCGCGATGGCGATGGCGATGGCCTTCGACCCCGACCTGCAGGTCCAGGGGCACGGCTACCAGCTCCACGTCGGCACCATGGCCGCGCACTCCCGCGGCACCGTCAAGATCGTGTCGGCCGACCCGACCGTGCACCCCGCGATCCAGATGAACTACCTCAACAACAAGCGGGACCGGCAAGACTGGGTCCGGGCGATCCGGCTGGGTCGCGAGCTGCTGGACCAGGCCGCCTTCGGTCCCTTCGACGGCGGCGAGGTCGTGCCGGGGCCGTCGATCGAGACCGACGAGGAGATCCTGGCCTGGGTGGCGGCGAAGGGCCAGACCGGTCTGCACCCCACCAGCAGCTGCCGGATGGGCCTGGGGGAGACCGACGTCGTCGACCCCGCCACCATGCGGGTGCACGGGCTGGAGGGCCTGCGGGTCGTCGACGCGTCGGTGTTCCCCTCGGTCACCAACGCCCAGACGTACGCCCCGGTGATGATGGTCGCGGAGAAGGCAGCCGACCTGATCCTCGGCAACACCCCGCTCGCTCCGGAGTATCCGGGCCAGGAGCCGGTGGGCTCCACCTCGGCGGGCGGGTCGGCCCGGGGCCGATGACCGGCTCGACGGTGAGCTCACCGGCTCTCGGGTGAGCTGAACCGCGGTGAGGCGAGCCCGCCCGTCGCCGCGGAGGAAGGGCGTCGCATGCGCATCCGGATCGCACCGGACAAGTTCAAGGGGTCCGCCGAGGCCGCCGAGGTGGCCCG
>JBBQAB010000578.1:0-7123 GCA_038198385.1 Propionibacteriales bacterium | reverse complement strand
GTGCTGGCCGTCCTGCGCGAGATCGCCGACGCCCTGGGCCGACCGCCCGCCGAGGTGGCCCTGGCCTGGCTCAGCGGGCGACCCGGGGTCGACTCCGTCATCATCGGGGCCCGCATCCCCGAGCAGCTCGAGACCGCGCTGGCGGCGGCCGACTTCGTGCTGCCCGGCGACGCCCGGGAGCGGCTGGACGAGGTCGGAGCGCCCGAGCTCGGCCTCTACGCGATCCAGACCTCGGGCATGAGAGCTGTGCTCGTCGGGGGCGGCTGGCCGGTGGAACGCCTCCGGCCCTGACCACCGAGGCGGCCCGGGGCGGAGACTGGTTGGTCTGTCCGGCTCAGGCCAGCGGCAGCCGGGCCTGGACGTCGCCCAGACCGCGGGCGACGAGCAGCTCGCCACCGGTCAGCGGCTCACCCCACGCGTCGGCCGCCTCGTCCCAGCGACGCCACAGTCGGGCGTCGGTCTCCACGGTGACGCTCGCGCTCGCGCCGGGCTGCACCGTGGCGGCGGACCAGCCGACCAGGCGCACGGGCTCGTCGGCGCCCGCCGGGGCCAGGTAGACCTGCACGACCTCGCGGCTCGTCCGGGTCCCGGTGTTGGTGACCGAGACCGAGACCGAGGGGGAGTCCTCGCCGGGGGCCAGGCTGGCCTCGCCGTAGGACCAGGTGCCGTAGCCGAGGCCGTGGCCGAACCAGAACGCCGGAGCCGGGGCCTGACCGGCGAAGTGGCCGCGGTGGCCGATGAAGGTGCCCTCGTCGTAGGTCAGGGTGCCGTCGGTGGGGACGACCTCCCACGCCGGGGCGGCGCCGTCGGTGGTGGGGAACGTGGTGACCAGCCGGCCGGCGGGCTCGATGGTGCCCAGCAGGGCGGCGGCGATGGCGTGACCGGCCTCCTGACCCGGCAGCCCCGCCCAGAGGATGGCGTCGACATCCTCGGCCCAGGGCATCAGCACCGGGGTGGCGGAGTTGACGACCACGACGGTCTTGCGGGCGGCGGCGGCGACGGCCGAGACGAGGGCGTCCTGCGCCCCGACCAGGGCGATGGTGGACTTGTCCACGGCCTCGGTCTCCTGCTCGGCGGTCAGGCCGACGACCACCACGGCGACGTCCACCGAGGCCGCCGCCTCAGCGGCCCGGGCCAGCACCTCGGCGACCGGGTCGGCCACCGGACGCAGGACCAGGCCGAGGTTGAACACGGCCCTCATGGTCGAGTCGCCGGTGCTGTCGGCCAGGGTGGCCACGGCGCGCACCTGGTCCGCGCCGGCCGGAACCTCGAGCGGGCCGAGGGCGTACGGCGGGGCCAGCAGCTCGCTGCCGACGCTGGCACCACCACCCCCGGTGACCAGCAACGTCGTGGCGGAGCCGATGCTCACCTTCCAGGCCGCGGTGCCGAGGCCACCGACCTCGATCGCCCCGGTGAGCGGCGTCCGCGCCGTGAACTCGACCCGGGCCGCGGCGGCGGGCAGGTTGTCGTCGAACCCGACCAGGACTTTGGCCGTCTCCGGGTGGCGGGTGTCGAGCAGGGTGCCGTCGGCGGCGAAGATCTCGACCTTGACCCCGGGGGCTCCGGTGTCGGGGTGGGTGAGGACGTCACCCCGGGCGGGCAGCGGCTTCTCCCGGACCTCGACCCCGTCGACGACCACCGGGGCGGTGGCCAGCAGCGGGGTGAGTCCGTCGACCAGGCTGACCTGGTAGGGCGCGTTGACCTCGGCCGAGCCGCCGCCCATCCCGATGGTCTGGGTCGCGTGTCGTCCGATCAGGGCGACGGTCTGCTCCGGAGCCAGCGGCAGCACCGGGGCGTCCTCGACGGAGGCGTTGGTCAGCACGGTCATGCCCGCCGCAGCCAGCCGGGTCAGCTGGTCGCGCCGGACGTCGCTGGTCGGGCTGGGGATGTCGGCGGGCCAGGAGCGGAGCTCGCCGAGGGCGCCGGTCCGGTCGGCCAGCCGGAGGATGCGGACGAGGTGGTCGTCGATGACCGCCTCCTCGACCTCACCGGCCTGCACGGCGGCGACCAGGGCGTCGCCCCAGGGCCCGTTCGGGCCGGGCATCACCAGGTCGAGCCCGCCGTTGGCCGAGGGGGCCGTCGTCTTGGTGGCGAACCAGTCCGACATCAGCAGGCCGTCGTAACCCCACTCGCCTTTCACGATCTCGTTGTTCACGTGGACCTGCTCGGTGGCGGCCACGCCGTTCACGTCGTTGTAGGCCGCCATCAGCGACCAGGGCTGGGACTCCTCGATAGCGATCTCGAACGGGAGCAGATAGAGCTCGCGGAGGGTCTTCTCGGTCAGCACGGAGTTCATGCTGTTGCGGTCGGTCTCGGACTCGTTGGCCACCAGGTGCTTGAGGCAGGCACCGACCCCGAGGTCCTGCAGGCCCCGGACGTACGCCGCCGCCAGCTTGCCGGTCAGCAGCGGGTCCTCGGAATAGGCCTCGAAGAGCCGCCCGCCGAGCACCGAGCGGTGCAGATTGATCGTCGGGCCGAGCACCACGTGCAGCTCCTGGACCATCGCCTCCTCGGCGAGCAGCCGGCCGACCTCGTACGCGGTGTCGGTGTCCCAGGCGGCCGACAGCAGGGTCGCGTTGGGGAAGAGGGTGACCACCCGGCCACCGGAGAACTTGAGCCCGCGGACCCCGGTCGGGCCGTCGGACAGCCGCAGCTCGCCCAGCCCGATCTTCTCCTGCGGGGCCAGCGTGAAGACGGTCCCGCCGGTCAGCAGCGTGACCTTCTCGGGCAGGGAGAGCTGGGCGACGAGATCGGCGTAGATCTCGGGGTGGGTGGAGACGGTCACGGGTGGGACTCCTCGGGTCGCGAGTACTTGCTCGTGCAACTTACTCGTGCAAGTACGATAATGTGCGAGTCTCGAAAGGGCAATCCCCATCCGCCCGTCCAGGAGGCCCCGATGTCGTCCCCGTCCGACCACCCGGCCCCGGTGGTGCCCGAGACCCGGACGCGTCGGGCGACCAGCGCTGACGTGGCCCGCGAAGTCGGCTTGTCCCGGGCCACGGTGGGTTACGTCCTGAACGACGTGCCGCACCAGAAGATCCCCGAGACCACCCGGCAGCGGGTCCGCGAGGCCGCCGCGCGGCTCGGTTACACCCCGTTCGCGGCGGCGCGGAGCCTGCGCACGGGACGCTCCGAGATTGTGCTCTGCCTGATGCCGGACTGGCCCGTGGGGCCGTCGGTGCTGGCCCTGCTGGACGCACTGTCGGGGCAGCTGGAGGGTCACGGCTACACCTTCCTCACCCACCCCCGGTCCGCGGCCAGCCGCTCGCTGGCCGAGACCTGGAAGGCCATCACCCCGGCCGTGGTCCTGGTGCTGGAGGATCTGCCCGACGACGACGCGGCCGCTCTGGCCGCCGCCGGGGTCCGGCTGGTCAACGCCAACGACCCGACCGGCGAGCTGGGCCGGGCCGGGCTGGGGGCCGGCGGCGTACGGATCGGGCGTCGGCAGGCCGAGCGCCTGCTCGCCACCGGCCGGAGCCGACTCGGTTACGCCTACCCCGACGATCCCCGGGTGGGGACGTTCGCCGTCCCCCGGCTGCAGGGTGTCCGGGAGGTCTGCCGCGAGCGCGGGCTGCCCGAGCCGGTGGTCGTCGAGGTGCCGACTGAGCCGGACGCCGCGGACCGGGCTCTGGCCCGGTGGCGGGCCGCCGGCGTGGACGGGCTGTGCGCCTACAACGACGAGCTGGCCATCGCTGTGCTCGGCGCGGCGGCCCGTACGGGGGTCGCGGTCCCCGGTGACCTCGCCGTGGTCGGGGTCGACGACACCGTGCCCGGGAGGCTCGTGCAGCCGGCTCTGACCACGGTGGCGATCGGGTTCGAGCACGCCGCAGCCCGGGTCGCCGCCGTGCTGGCCCGGGGGGCGAGCGGGGAGTCGGCACTGTCCCAACCGGAGGGTGGTGGCGACGATGAGGTGCTGGTGGTGCGGCAGTCGGGATGACGAACTGCCCTCACCGACAAGGTCGGCGTACGTCGACCGTTCTCCCGGGCCTGGGGTCGGGGTTATGTCGCCATGCTCCGCGGTCTGTCCGGCGCCGTACAGGCTCCGTGAGCTCGGGCCTTGACCGGGCGCGTATGAGTCGCGTCGGGCCCGCCAGCGGGGGCGGGCGAGGACGGCCCGACCCTTGTGGTCCGCCCGGCGTCCTGAACGCGTGCCTTTCGGCTCAGAAACCCTGGTCCAGGTCGATCACGCCCAACAGCGGCTCACCGGCGGCCCGGCGTCGGACGTTCTCCTGCACCCGGGCGGCCAGGGTGGGCCAGTAGGCGCCCTCGGGGTTGGCCGCGTGCGGGGTGATCAGGGCGTTGGGCAGCGACCACAGCGGGTGCCCGGTGGGCAGCGGCTCCGGGTCGGTGACGTCCAGCGCCGCCCCGCCGATGGTGCCGGCCCGCAGCGCCTCGACCAGGTCGTCGGTGACCACGAGCTCACCGCGGGCGACGTTGACCAGCCAGGCGTCGTCCTTCATCAGGGCCAGCTCGGCGGCCCCGATCATCCTGTGGGTCTCCGGGGTCGAGGGGGCGCTGATGACGACGTAGTCGCTCTCAGGCAGCACGTCGTGGTAGTCGGCGCGGCTGACCGTCCGCTCGGCCCCGGGGAACGGCCCCGAGTTGCTGACCGCGAGCAGCCGACAGTGCAGCGGGGCCAGCTGGTCGGCCAGGGACCGGGCGATGCCGCCCGCCCCGACCAGGGCGATCGTGCTGCCGGCCAGCGGACGCGTGACCTTCTCGGTCCAGTGGTCGACCCGGGCCAGGGTGTGCAGGCCGCGGGCGGCGAGCAGCAGCAGCGCGAGGGCGTGCTCGGCGACCTGTCCGGCGTACGCCCCGGCCGCGCTGGTCCAGAGCCGCTCGTCGGTGATGACGCCGGTGCCGGTCCACCGCTCGACGCCGGCGTGCGGCAGCTGCACCCAGCGTATCCCGGGATGCAGCATGCCGACGATCTCCTCGGCCTGGTCGTTGCCGTGGTAGACGATGCCCTCGGCTCCGGCGAGCGGGACGACCCGTCCGCCCCCGTCGCGAACGGCCTGCTCCAGAACGGGCAGGTGGTTGGGGCCGACGTAGATAGCCGGAGCGGTCGGTGTGGTCATGCGGACTCCTCCTCGGAAAGCTCGTCCAGCAGCCGCAGCAGGTACTCCCGGCCAAGCCGCTGCATCTCGACGGCGTCGCCGCCGTAGTGCTCGACCACGTACGGGCCGGTGAAGCCACCCGCCCGCGCCTCGCGCACGCCGAGCCGATAGTCGATCATTCCGGTGCCCAGCGAGGTCGGCGCGACCGCGTACGGGCCCTCGGGTCCCAGGCTGGAGCGGGTGTAGTTCTTCACGTGCCAGAAGTCCATGTGCGCAATCGCGCCCCGCAGGGTCGCCAACCAGTGCTCCCGCTGCGGGGTGACCGAGCGGAAGGTGTTGCCCAGGTCGGGGTTGATGCCCAGGTTGGGGGCCCCGACGGCCGTCACGATGCGGTCCATGTCGGCGCCGGTGCAGACCAGGGTGTCCTCGTAGATCTCGATGCTGACCTGGACCGCCCGGTCGGCGGCGTACGCGCAGAGCTCCCGCAGGCGGTCGGCGGCCAGGGTCCAGGTCGCCTCGGAGCGGTCGTCGGGAGGCACCGCCACCTCCCAGAACATCCAGGACCCGCGTTGAGCCTCGACCAGTCGCGGGTGGAACCCCACGCCGAGCAGCGGGACGCCCAGGGCGACCGCGGCGTCCACGGCGGCGAAGGAGTAGTCCAGGTGCTCCGCACCGCGCTCGGGGTCGATCAGGCTGTGGCGGGAGATGTTCAGGCCCAAGGGCTGCACGCCGACCTCGGCCAGCACCCCGCCGAGGGTCTCCAGCTCGCCGGCCCCCATGGTCGGGATGGGGAGCCAGCCGTCGGTGAGGTCAACGTGGGCGAAGCCGGCCCGGGTGAGCCGGCGGAGGCCGCGGGTCCAGTGGGCGGGACCGCCAGCGAAGTGGTCGGTGGACACGCCGGGGGACTGGTTGGTGAGGGCGAGCACGCTGGCCCCGACGACAGGATCGGCCCGGCGGGTCTGGCTAGGCTCCGGTGTCGAGCTCATCTGGTCGGTCCCCTCGTCGTGTCCTGGTCGGCCCCACCCTAGGGAGCCCGTCGAGGATCTGACCACCGCGATGGCCAGCCTGCTGAACGACGGCTTGATCTCCGCTCAGCGTTCAGCCCGCTGAATACCGAGGTCAAGAGTGGGCGTACATTCCTCCCGTTGTTCAGCCGGCCGAACATTTGCCTTGTCTCGGCTCGACGGCGCGTGTTTCAGTTCCGGGGTCGACGAGGAGGTCGGATGAGCGAGAACGGTCTTGCCGGTCTGGTGGCGGACGGGGTGCAGCCCCGCAAGGTCGCCGACGGGTGTGTGTGGTCGGAGGGGCCGTTGTGGCTGCCGGAGCTCGGCGTCCTGCGCTGGAGCGACATCCCGGGCAACCGGATCATGGCCTACGACCCGGTCACCGGTGCCACCACCGTGCACCGGACCGAGGTCGAGTTCACCAACGGCCGGGCCCGGCTCGGCGACGGCCGGGTCGTGCAGTGCTCCCACGGGCGTCGGGCCCTGGAGGTGGAGGAGCCGGACGGGACGACCGCCATCCTGGTCGACCGCTACCGGGACCACCGGCTGAACAGCCCCAACGACGTTGTCGTCGCCTCCGACGGGACGATCTGGTTCACTGACCCCGACTACGGCATCACCGTGCCCGAGGAGGGCCACGGTGGCGAGCACGAGTACCGCGACCGGTTCGTCTTCTGCTTCGACCCGCGCACCGAGGAGCTGCGGGTGGTGGTGAGCGACGTGGAGGAGCCGAACGGGCTGGCCTTCTCCCCCGACGAGCGGATCCTGTACGTCTCCGACACCTCCGCCGCCCGGCGGGACGACGGTCGGGGCAACCACCACATCCGGGCCTACGACCTGGACCCCTCGGTGGACTGGGCCGGGGCCAAGAACGGACGGGTGCTCGCAGTCGTGAGCCCCGGGCTGCCGGACGGTTTCAAGGTCGACGAGCACGGCAACCTCTGGAGCTCCAGCGCCGACGGGGTGCACGTGCTCAGCCCGAGGGGGGAGGAGCTGGGTGTGGTCGAGGTCCCCGAGGTCGTGGGCAACCTGTGCTTCGGTGGCGCCGACGGCCGCGACCTG
>JBBQAB010000577.1:0-2386 GCA_038198385.1 Propionibacteriales bacterium | reverse complement strand
CGGGTGGCTGCGAGTGTTTGGGTGCGGCCGATGGACTGGTGGGTGGGGGGCGTGAAAGGTGCTGGCCTAGAGCCCGCGCAGGAAGTCCACGTCGTCGTCAGGGGCCCGTGGCCGGTCCGGCTTCTTGACTGTGCCCAGCGACTCGGCGTTGGGCCGGCCGAGGAAGAGCCAGCCGAGGGCACCGAACAGGGGCAGGCAGATCACGGCGGTCGCCCACAGCCAGCGGGGCATGCGGCGCACGGCGTAGGTCGGGGCCTGGGCAACCTCGACGACGCAGTAGATCATGAGCAGTGCCACGATGATCAACGGCAGATAGCGGCCCATGGCTCAAGAGTATGCGTCGCAGACCAGGGCAGGACAATACCGCCGCTAGGCTATCGGCCATGCTCGAGCCGCGCCCCTCCCACCCGAGCATCGCGCAGCTGCGGGAGGTGACCCAGCCGCCGAGCGTCCGGACCCGCGCCGGAGCCGAGCACTGGGTGGCTCACGCCTATCTCCGCGACGTGTCTCCCTACCTGACCCGGGTGCTGTTGGGGGCTGGCTTCTCGGCCAACGGGGTGACCTGGCTGATGATCGCCAGCGCCGCCCTGGCCGCGGTCAGCACCGGATGGCCGTCGTTGGTCGGCGCCGTCCTGGCCGCCCTGCTCATCCAGCTCCAGATGCTGCTCGACTGCTCCGACGGCGAGGTCGCGCGCTGGCGGCAGACCTCCTCGCCGAAGGGCGTCTACCTCGACCGGGTCGGACACTACGTGGCCGAGTGCGGGATCGCAGTCGCACTGGGCGTCCGGGCGGCCGGTGGCCCGCACCTCAGCGGGGTGTGGATCAGTGCGGGTCTCCTGCTGGGCTTGCTGGTCGCGCTGAACAAGGTGGAGAACGACCTGGTCCACGTGTCGCGGCACTACGCCGGGATGACCCAGATGCGCGACGTCGAGGAGGTCCGGGTCCCCGCCACCGGGCTGCTGCGCAAGGCCCGGAGACTGGCGCGTTTCGTGCCGTTCCACCGGGTCTTCCACTCCGTCGAGCTGACCCTGCTGATCCTGGTCGCCGCCCTGGCCGACCTGGTCGCCGGCGGCGTAGCCACCAAGGTGCTCCTGGTCGGGCTGTTGGTGTCGGCCTGCGTGACCGTCGTCGGTCACCTGGCGGCCGTGCTGGCCAGCCCGCGGCTCCGGTGAGCGCCCCGAGCGCGCGACCGGCCTACGGGGTGGTGGTACTGACCATGGGGAAGCGTCCGGCCGATCTCGGTCGTGCGCTGGACTCGCTGCTATCCCAGCGCGGCGTCGACCTCGACGTCGTCGTGGTCGGGAACGGCTGGGAGCCGACGGGTCTGCCCGCCGGGGTCCGTGGCCATGGGCTGCCGGCCAACCTCGGCATCCCGGCCGGGCGTAACGCCGGGGTCCCACGGGTGCGCGGGGACCTGCTGTTCTTCCTCGACGACGACGCCCAGCTGCCGGACCCCGGCACCCTGGTCGCACTGGCCGGCCAGTTCGCCGCAGACCCCCGGCTGGGGCTGATCCAGCCGCGGGTGGTCGACCCGGACGGCCTCGACGCCCCCCGTCGCTGGACCCCCCGGGTGCGGGTCGGGGACCCCGGGCGCAGCAGCCCGGCCATGAACGTCTGGGAGGGCGCGGTCGCGATGCGGCGGGACGCCTTCGACTTCACCGGCGGCTGGCCGGAGCCGTTCTGGTACGCCCACGAGGGGATCGAGCTGGCCTGGCGGGTCTGGGACGGCGGGTTCCGGGTGCGTTACGACGGGGAGACCGAGGTCTACCACCCGGCGATCCAGCCGACGCGGCACGCGGAGTTCTACCGCTTCCAGGCCCGGAACCGGGTGTGGCTGGCCCGCCGCAACCTGCCTGTATCGCTCGGGGTGGCCTACGTCGCGGTCTGGGTGGTGGTCGGCGGACTGCGCTGGCGCTCCCGGGAGGCCGTGGTCGAGACGTTGCGTGGCTACCGCCTCGGTCTGACGCGCGACGGCGGGCCGCGGCGCCCGATGAGCTGGCGTACGGTCTGGCGGATGACCCTCGCCGGTCACCCGCCGGTGATCTGACCTGAGGGTCGAGAGAGGACAAGGGACAGCCGTGTCGAGCAGCACCAGCAGCCGTGCGTGGGCGGCCTGGGCGATCAACGAGGTCGAGGCCGACGCGAACCGGAGCGCGGACACCCACCTGCACGTCTTCCCGCTCCCGCCGGCGTGGGGCGTACGCCTGTACCTGAAGGACGAGTCCGTGCACCCGACCGGGAGCCTGAAGCACCGGCTGGCCCGGTCGCTGGTGCTCTACGGACTCTGCAACGGCTGGATTACGGAGGGCAGCACGCTGGTCGAGGCGTCCTCCGGCTCGACCGCGGTCAGTGAGGCCTACTTCGCCCGGCTGCTCGGGCTGCCCTT
>JBBQAB010000576.1:0-2125 GCA_038198385.1 Propionibacteriales bacterium | reverse complement strand
CGTCGAAGCGCGCCAACGGGGTGAAGAGCCGGACGTCGGCCTCGGTGATCGTGTCACCGACCAGGAAGCGCTGGTCGGCCAACCGGTCGCTCAGCCAGTCCAGAGCCGTGAAAAGACGGTCGTAGGCCTTCGCGTAGGACTCCTGCGAGCCGGCGAAGCCGCAGCGGTAGACCCCGTTGTTGACCTCGGTGAAGACCCGCTGAGCGACCTCGTCGATCTCGTCGCGACGGGCCTTCGGATAGAGGTCCGGGGCCCCCGGGCGGTGGAACTCGGTCCACTCGGTCGAGAGGTCGAGCGTCATCTGCGGAAAGTTGTTGGTGACCACCTTCCTGGTGGGGACGTCGACGAGGGCCGGCACGGTGATCCCCCGGCTGTAGTCCGGGTCCCGGGCGAAGAACGCCTGCTGCAGCCGCTCGTAGCCGAGCACCGGGTCGACACCGCCCGGGTCGAGGTCGAAGGTCCAGCTCCGCTTGTCGTGCGTCGGGCCGCACATCCCCATCGAGATGGCCTGCTCGAGCCCGAGCAGCCGGCGGACGATGATCGTCCGGTTCGCCCACGGGCACGCCCGGGCCACGACGAGCCGGTAACGGCCCGCCTCGACCCCGAAGCCGTCCCGGGCGTCCCGGGTGACCCGGGCCTGGATGTAGCTGGTGTCGCGGTTGAACTCGCTGCCGGCGGTCACGTACGCGCCGCTCGTGGACTGGTCATCACTCACCGGACCACGGTAGACGACGACACCAGCGGACGGTCGAATCCGGTGATCTGAGGTTCCAGCGGGCGACCCGGGATGCGGCGTACGGCTCCGGCGGTGAGAATGAGGCCGTGCGATTCCTTCAGCAGCCGCCGGCCTACGAACTGACCTACTCCGACGTGTTCATGGTGCCCCGACGTTCGGCCATGACCTCCCGGCTCTCGGTCGACCTGACCAGTACCGACGGCGTCGGGACGACCCTGCCCCTGGTGGTCGCCAACATGACCGCGATCTCCGGTCGCCGAATGGCCGAGACCGTCGCCCGCCGCGGCGGCGTGGCGATCATCCCCCAGGACATTCCCACCAACGTGGTGGCCTCGGTCGTGGCCAGGGTCAAGGGCGCCCACACCGTCTTCGACACCCCCGTGTCCGTGGCCCCGAACACGACCGTCGGCGAGGCCCTGTCTCTGATTCCCAAACGGGCCCATGGCCTGGCGGTCGTGGTGGCCAACGGCCGGCCGCTGGGCACCTTCAGCGAAGCCGACGCGGCGGGGATGGACCGCTTCGCCCAGGTGCACGAGGTGATGTCGGACGACCTGCTGACCGTGGACCCCGACACCGACCCCACCGAGGTCTTCGAGCTCCTCACCCGTCGGCACCTGACCGCCGCCCTGGTCGTACGGGACGACCAGCTGCTGGGGGTGCTGACCCGCAAGCAGGCGCTCCGCTCCACCCTCTACCGGCCGGCCGTCGACCCGACAGGCCGTCTGCTCATCGGCGCCGCGGTCGGGATCAACGGCGACGTGGCCGGCCGGGCGGAGGCCCTGCTGGCGGCCGGGATCGACGTGCTGGTCGTGGACACGGCCCACGGACACCAGGAGAAGATGCAGCAGGCCTTGGGCTCGGTGGCCCGTGTCCGCGACGGGCTCGCCGCCTCGGGTCGCCGGGTCCCGGTCGTGGCCGGCAACGTGGTCTCGGCCGAAGGGGTCCAGGACCTCGTCGAGGCCGGGGCCGACGTGGTCAAGGTCGGAGTCGGGCCCGGCGCCATGTGCACCACCCGGATGATGACGGGGGTCGGTCGACCCCAGTTCAGCGCGGTGCTGGAGTGCGCGGCGGCGGCGCGCTCGCTCGGCCGGTCCATCTGGGCCGACGGCGGGGTGCGCTACCCCCGCGACGTCGCCCTCGCTCTGGCCGCCGGGGCTGGCAGTGTCATGATCGGCTCCTGGTTCGCCGGGACCTACGAGAGCACCGGCAACCTGATGACTGACGCCGAGGGTCGGGCCTACAAAGAGTCGTACGGGATGGCGTCTGCCCGCGCGGTCAAGCTGCGGACCAAGGACTCCTCGGGCTTCGACCGGGCCCGGGCCGCGCTGTTCGAGGAGGGCATCTCTACCGGTCGGATGTACCTGGACCGGGACCGGCCCAGCGTGGAGG
>JBBQAB010000575.1:0-3581 GCA_038198385.1 Propionibacteriales bacterium | reverse complement strand
CGGGCATGCAGATCGCCGTCGGCGGCTGCCTGGCCCAGAAGGACCAGTCCGAGATCGTCCGCCGGGCCCCCTGGGTCGACGTGGTCTTCGGGACCCACAACATCGGCTCGCTGCCGGTGCTGCTGGAGCGCGCCCGGATCGCTGAGGAGGCCCAGGTCGAGATCAAGGAGGCGCTGGAGACCTTTCCCTCCAACCTGCCCACCCGACGGGACTCGGCGTACGCGGCCTGGGTCTCGGTCAGTGTGGGCTGCAACAACACCTGCACCTTCTGCATCGTCCCCTCGCTCCGCGGCAAGGAGACCGACCGGCGCCCCGGGGACGTGCTCGCCGAGGTGCGGGCCCTGGTCGCCGACGGGGTCCAGGAGGTCACCCTGCTGGGTCAGAACGTGAACGCGTACGGCGTCGAGTTCGGAGACCGGGCCGCGTTCGCGAAGCTGCTGCGCGCCTGTGGTCGGATCGAGGGCCTGGAGCGGGTCCGCTTCACCTCTCCGCACCCCAAGGACTTCACCGACGACGTGATCGCCGCCATGGCCGAGACCCCCAACGTGATGCCGCAGCTGCACATGCCCCTGCAGTCCGGCTCGGACGTGGTGCTGAAGGCGATGCGCCGCTCCTACCGCAGCGACCGCTTCCTCGGCATCATCGACAAGGTCCGGGCGGCGATGCCCAAGGCGGCCATCACCACCGACATCATCGTGGGCTTCCCGGGGGAGACCGAGGAGGACTTCCAGGCCACCTTGGACGTGGCGGCGGCCGCCCGGTTCTCCGCGGCCTTCACCTTCCAGTACTCCATCCGCGCCGGGACCCCGGCCGCCACGATGCCGGACCAGATTCCCAAGGCGGTTGTGCAGGAGCGCTACGAGCGGCTGGTCAGCCTGGTCAACGAGGTCTCCTGGCGGGAGAACCAGCAGCTCGTCGGGCGTTCCGTCGAGGTGATGTTCGCCGACGGTGAGGGCCGCAAGGACACCGCCACGGCGCGGATGTCGGGCCGGGCTCGGGACAACCGGCTGGTGCATGTCGCCGTCCCCGAGGACCCGGCCCTGCGGCCCCGGCCCGGTGACCTGGCCGAGACCCGGGTGACCTACGCGGCCCCCCACCACCTGAACGCCGACGCAGGGATTACCGGCCTGCGCCGGACCCGGGGCGGGGATGCCTGGCAGGCCCGACGGGAGGGTCCGGCGGTGAGCTCGCAAGGCGTCAGCCTGGGTCTGCCCGGGATCGGCGTGCCGGCCCCGTTGGCGCCAGTCGTCTCCTGCCAGGTCGAGTGAGGCGCGCGGCGACCGCAGCGGCGGGTTCGCGGGCCCGGACCGTGGGGGAGAGCGGCTCAGGCCGCCTTTCCCAGCTTGGCCTTCTTGAGCTCCTTCTTGTTGCGGCCCGTGGCGAAGATCTTCCGCGCCTGGGCCGGCTCGAGTTTGCCCTCGGCCAGCAGCCGGATCGGGCAGCGCTTGCACCGCGGCTTGTCGGCGCAGCACTTCTTCTTCGGGGTCATAGCCACCTCCCCAGCCTAGCGCGGGTGAGGACAGGCATGCCTGGGTCAGGTGCGGCCCGGGGTGTGCGGCTCGGGCCCGGTTGTCCGCAACCCAGAAGGACAGGCTGGGGCCGTCGGAGCGGCCTCGCGGCCGACGGGGCCCCAGGTCCGGACAGAGCAACAGCCGCCCCTCCCGAGGGAGGAGCGGCTGCGGACCCGCAGGCCGGTGAGGCCGGAGCGTCAGGCCGGGGGCGGGGTCTGGTTCTGCTCGCCCAGCTTGTCCTTGGCGAGCTGCTGACCCTGGTCGACGTGCTCGGCGTACTTGCCGCCGGTCTTCTCGTCGGCGACGTCGCCCAGCTTGTCGATCCCGGCGTCAGCCTTGTCACTGTGGGCGCTCAGGGCGTCCTTGGCCTTGTCGAAGATTCCCATAGGTGCTCCTTTGGTCGGTTCGGGGTGGTGCAGCGGCGACCGGGTCGCCGCCTGTGGCTCGGTCGAGCGGCCACACCTGTCCCCATCTAACCCGGTCCGGTCAACCTCATTGCCCGGGGGTTGGTCCTCCGCGGTGCGGCGGGGGGCCTTCGGCGAGACTGGCCCGGTGACGGTGGTGCTGGTGGGGACGACGGCGACGGGGAAGTCCCGGTTGGCGGTCGACCTCGCCCGCGCTTACGCCGACCGGGGGGTGGCTGCCGAAGTGGTCAACGCCGACTCGATGCTGGTCTACCGCGGGATGGACGTCGGGACGGCCAAGCCGACGGCAACCGAGCGGGCCGGGGTCCGCCATCATCTCGTCGACATCTACGACGTCCGCCGGACCGCTACCGTCGCCCAGTTCCAGGCCCTGGCCCGGGCCGCGATCCAGGACTGCCGGGACCGGAGGGTAGTCCCCGTCGTGGTCGGCGGGTCGGCGCTCTACGTCCGCGCGATCCTGGACGACTTCACCTTCCCCGCCACCGACCCCGTACGCCGGGCCGCGCTCGAGGCCGATCTCACCGCCGTCGGTCCCGAGACGCTGCACCTGCGGCTCGCGGCGCTCGACCCGGCGGCCGCGGCCCGGATCGAGCCGGCCAACGGACGACGGACCGTACGGGCCCTGGAGGTCATCGCGATCACCGGGCAGCCCTACAGCGCCGAGCTGCCGCAGCGCCGCTACCTGCTGCCCGGGGTCGTGCAGATCGGGCTCTCGATCCCGCGACCGGTACTCGACGAGCGGATCGCGCGCCGGGTACAGCTGATGTGGGACGGCGGGCTGATCGCTGAGGTGCGTCGGCTGGAGGCCGCCGGGCTCCGGGACGGCGTCACCGCATCCCGGGGTCTGGGCTACCGCCAGGTCCTCAGCTTCCTCGACGGCGAGATCACCGAGGAGCTGGCGCAGGAGCAGACGGTGGTGGGGACCCGAAAGTTCGCCCGTCGCCAGGACTCCTGGTTCCTCAAGGATGAGCGCATCCACTGGCTGGCCCACGACCGCCCCGACCTGGTGAGCGCGGCGTACGCCCTGGCGGGACCCGGCGGGTCCGGTCCGGGCCAGATGACACACTGAGCCCATGCTGAGGTGGACGTTCACGAAGGGGCACGGGACCGAGAACGACTTCGTCATCCTGCTCGACCGGGAGGGGACCACAGACGTCAGCCCGAGCCAGGTGCAGTGGATCTGCGACCGGCGCGCCGGGGTGGGGGCCGACGGGCTGCTGCGGGTCGTGCTGGCCCGCCACATGCCCGGCTGGGACACCGGTGAGGCGCAGTGGTTCATGGACTACCGCAACGCCGACGGCTCCGTCGTGGAGATGTGCGGCAACGGCGTACGCGTGTTTGCCCGCTTCCTGCTCGACCAGGGTCTGGCCGACGGACCCACGGTCGCCATCGGGACCCGGGACGGGGTCAAGACCGCCACCGCCCTGCCGGACGGCCGGATCCGGGTGGCCATGGGTCCGTTCGTCGTGCACGACGCCCAGGTGCAGGTCACGACCGCCGACGGCCGTCCCTTCCGGGCCCGCTCGGCCGAGGTCGGCAACCCCCCTGCGGTCAGCTTCGTCGACGACCTGAGCGGGCTGGCCCTCGACACCGCACCGGTGTGGAAACCGGCCTCCGCCTTTCCCGCGGGCGTGAACCAGGAGTT
>JBBQAB010000574.1:0-2448 GCA_038198385.1 Propionibacteriales bacterium | reverse complement strand
GTTCTTGACGTCGGAGTCGACGGCGGCCAGCGAGATGATCAGGTGCTCGGTGGCCACGTAGGAGTCGCCGAGCTGCTCGGCGCGGGTCTCCGCGTCCGCGAGCACCCGGGCGAACGCCCCGGACAGGACCGGCTGCGCCACCGAGGAGCCCTTCGCCGCGGGCAGCTTGGCGATCGCCCCCTGGGCCGCCGCGTCCACCACGGCCGGGTTGGCACCAACCGCGGTGATCAATGGAGCCACCGTGTTGCCGGGAACCATCAGCAGCGCGCGCAGCAGGTGGGATGGCTCCGCGCTGGGGTTCCCGGCGGTCAGGGCGTTCCGCAACGCCGCCGAGACCGCGTCGCGACTCTTGGTGGTGAGCTTGTTGCTGTCCATCAGGCCTCCCTGGGTTGAGCGTACTGGACTCAACTATGCGACCAGCGAGTCCAGAATGCAAGAGGGTTGAGTGGACCCCACTCAACTTGGCCGAGCCGAGGGTCGTCGGCTCGAGAGGCGGAGCCCCCCGGCCGTTCGACTGGGTCGGAGCAGTCGAGACGTGCCCAGAGGGAGAGGGGCACTCTGCGCGAGTAACAGCCAACGAGACGCTGAGCAGACAGCACTGGTCGACTCGACACAGTGGGGGTTGCCGAGCTGACCGATGCCGCAACGCTGGTCAGGGAAGGACTGGCTGCGGGCACCTGCTCGGACTCTCGGGGCGGCGCCGAAATGCTGATGGCCGCTGGGCTGATCCAGTAGTGCCGCCGTCGGAGCGATGGGCGGCGTCGCCCCCTCCCGGTCGGGACGGTGTCGAGGTCTCGGGTATCGCTGAAGGAACCGGCGGTCGTCGGGACCGAGCCCGGCACTGGACGTGCCTGGAGTGCGGTCGTCCCGGTCCGCTGCTTCTCGCCACCAACCGGGCCGGTGATGCTCAGGTGGCGGGCGAACCAAGGACACGACGGGCCGAACCTCGGTTCTGCGGGACCTGGACAACCGCGTCGACGCCTAGGTCGAGGATCCAGGTCTACCTGCCTCGGGGGTAGGGAGGTCGACGTGTTGATCTGCGGCCGTCCCGCGCTGACGGTGTTCGTCACCGCCCGATCGGGCTGCAGGACTCGCGGTCACGTCCGGGATGTACTACCTGCCGTAGGAGCTGAGATGTTGTGACCTACTGGTCGTCGGCGCCGGGAGTGTTCGGTTCGACGAGAGCCTCGCGGTCTTGTTTAGAAGACGTCCGGTTGCCTTTGGCATAAGCGCGGTCCGTGGCCGCATCCGTACGTGCCAGCCGCGCACGCTTATCGGGCTCCCTCGGGTCCAGGAAGTCTTCGAGGTCAGCTTTGATTTCTCGCTTGGTCGCCTCGTCGTCGCGCCGGTCGGCCCTGACGTCCCGCTCGTCCGCGTTGCTCAAGATCTCCTGCTCAGGGCTTGGCTCGACCCGGGGGGGTTCGTGCGCGGCCGCAACTCCTTCATGCGCGTCGACCGCCGACTTTGGCCACTCCACGTCATCGCTTCCTTCCGGCCTGTTCGACTCCCCCACCACGGACCAATAAAACCATGAGTCATCCCGCCGTGTGAATCGCTCAGTCTGACACATCGCCTTCCTCGCAGCGCGGCCAGACGGCAGGGGCGTCCCGGTCCGGGCGTTTGACCGGCTGAACACCAGTGACGTCCGCCTGCCCGAGACGACAACAGCCCGCCCGGCCGAAGTGGGCCGTGCGGGCTGTCGTGCGTGTGCGGGAACGCTCAGCGCGACCCGATGGCCCGGGGCGCGGCCCAGGCACGGGCTGAGCCGCCGAGGTGCACACCCCCCGAGGGGTCGGCGGTGAAGACCCGGCTCCCCGGCGGTGCGCTGCGGACCAGGTTGACCACCGCGGTCAGGTCGTTGACCCGGGCCCGTAGCTCGTCGATCTCGTCCTGCATGTGCAGGATCCGGCGGATGCCCTCGAGGTTGATGCCCTCGTCCTGGGACAGCCGCTGCACGAGTCGCAGCCGGGCGATGTCACGCGCTGAGTAGCGCCGACCCCGCTTGGCCGTACGCCGCGGCGACACCAGCCCGATCCGGTCGTAGGTCCGGAGGGTCTGCGGGTGCATGCCGGCGAGCTGGGCCGCCACCGAGATGGCGAACACAGGGGCGTCGTGGTCAATCCGCTGCGGGAGGTCAGACACGACCCACCGGACCTAGCTGCGCCGGAGCGAGCGGAGCCGCCCCGTCACGTGAACAACCGGGCCCGCGGGTTGGACCCGCCGACGGCCTGTCCGTAGCTGGCCAGGGCCTCACGGGCCTGCTCGCTGAGCGACTGGGGCACGACGACCTCGACGCTGACCAGCAGGTCGCCCTTCGTACCGTCCCGCTTGCCGACGCCTCTACCCCGGACCCGGAAGGTCCGACCGTTCGGGGTTCCCGCCGGCACCCGCAGGGTGACCACCGGACCGCCAAGTGTCGGCACCTCGATCTCGGCCCCCAGTGCGGCC
>JBBQAB010000573.1:0-3210 GCA_038198385.1 Propionibacteriales bacterium | reverse complement strand
GCAGGAACCACTGGGACAGCAGGATGCCGGTGGCCACACCGCCGGCGATGGCCCGGAGCAGGAACCCGCTGGCGACCATGGCCAGGTCGACGACAGGCAGGTGCTTGAGGAAGGCCGAGTAGAGCATCTGGAGCAAGACGTAGACCAGGAGCGTGACCCCCAGCGGCAGGGCGACGGCGAAGGCCAGCCCGAGTCCCAGCACCCCGGTGACGACCGCGAGGACGACCGCCGCCTGGGGCCGGAGCTCACCGGCCGCGATGGGGCGGAACCGCTTCCGCGGGTGCTGCCGGTCCTCCTCCACGTCGCGGACGTCGTTCACCAGGTAGACCGTGGCGCTGACCAGGCAGAACGCGATGAAGGCCAAGGCGACCTGCCCGAGCACCTGCAGCCGGAAGAGTTCGCCGGCGGCCAGCGGCGCCGTGGCGACCAGGACGTTCTTGACCCACTGGCGCGGTCGCATGGCCCGCACCGCAGCCGGGAGTCGGCTGGGGCGTACGGCAACTTCAACGGTCGGTGACATCAGAGGGCCAGGCTATCCACCCGGCCCGCAAACCCGGGCATCGCGGCCCCGGGGGCCAACCTGAGTTGTGATCTGGGGCGGGCCCCAGACCAGGGCCCGCTGCCCCTCCGTTCGAGGACCGCGGCGAACTACGCTGGGGCAGTCCTCAGCCGAGGCCGACCCCCGGAGTCCTCCGGGGGCTCGTGACGGTGGCCGGCCCGGTCACCCACGGACGACGAGGCATCCTCCACGAGGGGGATCCTGCACAGGAGGAACCATGACTGACACCATGACGGACCCGACCAGCAAGAAGGGCCACGTTGCGCGCCCGCCGTTCAAGGCGTCGAAGAAGCTGGCCGACAACCTGCAGCAGCTGCACGTCGACCTGATCGACCTGCACTTGGTGGCCAAGCAGGCGCACTGGAACCTGGTGGGCCGTAACTTCCGCGACCTGCACCTGCAGCTCGACGAGCTCGTCACCGACGTGCGGGAGTTCTCCGACACCGTCGCCGAGCGGATGCGCGCGATCTTCATCACCCCGGACGGCCGCTCGGCCACCGTGGCGGCCAAGAGCAGCCTGCCGGAGTTCCCCTCCGACGAGGTCGACACCGCTGCGACCGTCGACCTGATCGTGGCCTCGCTCTACGCCACCGCCGACACCGCGCGCGGGATCCACGACTCCGTCGACGAGGAGGACCCGACGACCGCCGACATCCTGCACGGTGTCCTGGAGCGCCTCGAGCAGCTCGCCTGGATGATTGACGCCGAGAACCGGACCGCTAACACCAGCAAGCCGGTCTCGATCCACGAGTGACCTCCTAGCCACCGGCTCCGTAGGAGCCCACGAACAGCCCCGGGCCGCAAGGTCCGGGGCTGTTCTGGTTCCGGGGCCGCCGGGCGGGCCGTCCACGCGCAAGGGTGGACAACTACTACCAGGCAGCGAGTTCAAGGTGGTGGTCGAGACCAAGAACGACGACGTACGCCGTAGCTCTCCCCCGGCTTCACCGTCCTGGCCACTGGGCCGGCGGCGTTCAACCACCCCCGACGCGGTCTGCTCGGGCTGCGCGTGACGAACCGTTGCCCAGACGCGCGGCCGGGCGCCCTCGTGCGGTCCGCACGGCTACGGTTCGTCCTCGTTAGACTACCTGGGCGATCCCCGCCTCCGCGCTTCGAGCAAGCCCGCTGGTGGCGGTCGAAGACAACTACGACCGGCGAGACATCTTCGTCGTGATCGACAACACCGAAAACGACGGAACCCTCGGCGCCAAAATCCGAGCAGCACTGGGTGCAGCGGCCGACAACACCTCGAGACGGTAGAGGTACTCGCCCGCACACCCCACGCGCAGCTTCCAGAAGGCTCGAGACCGCCTCGGGCTGACGCCGGACCAAACGCATGCGCTCATCAGAATCAACTTCCGGCCCCTCGACCGAACGCTGACCGACACCGAGGCGAGTGGCCTCAGGAACCAGGTGTATTTCGCTGTTCACCAGGGTCCGCATCTGGAGCTTACGACTGGCTGTCGTTGGCGGCGGGCGGGTTGAAGGGCGTCGTCCGAGGCCAGGCGGGCCAGCTCGGAGATGACGCGCAGGGCATCCGCCGTGACCAACGACACCTCGAGAACCGAACGCCCGCGCCGTGCAGGGTGCGCCCTGCCACGATCGCCGCCTCAGGGTCCGTGCCGCGGATGATGACGAGCAGTCGGTCGTGTGCGACCTCCGGAGAAAGTCGGTCATGATCGACGTCACCACTCCGCTAGGCAGCCGTCGGAATGGCGCCACACCGGCGTGCGCCAGCTGTGTCCGCGGGCGTCAGCCGCCCGGACCGCCGACTCATCGACATCGATCCCCAGCCCGGGACCGGTGAGTCGCTCGATGTTGCCGTTCACGAACTGCAGCGGGGCAGCGTCGAGCACGTAGTCCAAGACATCGGCACCGCGGTTGTAGTGGATGCCGATGCTCTGCTCCTGGATCAGGAGGTTCGGCGTGGCGAAGCCGACCTGTAAACAGGCGGCGAGTGCGATCGGGCCGAGCGGGCAGTGCGGGGCGAGATTCACGTCGTATATCTCGGCCATCGCCGCGATGCGGCGCACCTCCGAGATCCCGCCCGCGTGCGAGAGGTCAGGCTGGGCCACCGCAATGCCGGCCTGCAGCACCGGCAAGAAGTCCTGCCGGCTGTACAGCCGCTCGCCCGTGGCGATCGGGATGGATGTCGCCTGCGCGAGCTGCCCGATGAGGTGCGAGTTCTCCGGCACGACGGGTTCTTCGAGAAAGAACGGGCGCAGCGGCTCCAGCAGCGGGGCAACGCGGCGCGCGTTTGCCAACGTGAAGCGGCCATG
Organism: Propionibacteriales bacterium; assembly: GCA_038198385.1. Classification (GTDB taxonomy): domain Bacteria; phylum Actinomycetota; class Actinomycetes; order Propionibacteriales; family Propionibacteriaceae; genus Microlunatus. Next base: position 375 of record JBBQAB010000573.1, on the reverse strand, counting down.
GAAGTCGACGGCCACGTCGCGGTCCGGCCCGAGCACCTCGCGTGCCGCGGCGACCCGCTCGAGGACGCGGTCGATCTCAGCGACTGTGCCAAGCGGCCCGGTCGCGCCGGCGGCGTTCATCTTGACAGCGGTCAGCCCGACGTCGAGCTGCGCCTGGATGGCGTCGGTGATTCCGCTCGGATCGTCGCCGCCGACCCAGCCGTACATGCGGATACGGTCGCGGACGTAACCGCCGAGCAGCTCATACACGGGGACGCCGAGCGCCTTGCCTTTGATGTCCCACAACGCCTGGTCGACGCCGGACACCGCGCTGCCGAAAATTGGTCCACCGCGGTAGAAGCCGCTCTTGGTCAGCACCTGCCAGTGGTCCTCGAT
>JBBQAB010000572.1:0-3355 GCA_038198385.1 Propionibacteriales bacterium | reverse complement strand
GGAAGATCGGCGTCTTCTTCGTCCTCTTCCGGCTGGTCGACCGGCTGCGCGACCGGCGCAAGGGCGGTCACCGGGTCTGCGTGCGGGTCTCCTTCCCCGACGTCGACCAGCCCTGACGCCCTTTTGACGGCCCCCTGACGTTCCCTGGAGTCGGCCCGAAAGGCGTCCCTACGTACCCCCGGAACGGCCCCCTCGGATGCGTCCGTGGCCCTGTTGATCTGTGCCCCGGTGAGGTGTTGACTCATTGTGCTGACCTCAGCACCTCCCATCCCACCCAGTGCCGTACGACGCCGCGCCTGGCGGGTGAGGAACAGAGTTCACCCGCAACCGCGACCTCGAGATGAGCCATGATCCTGAGCTCGATCCATCCCTCCACCCGTCCCCATTGCCGCCGTCTTGGCCCCACCCGACGCCGCGCCGCGGGGAGGTCCACGTCATGGATGTCGTGACCCTGTCGCGGTTCCAGTTCGCCTCGACCAGCATCTTCCACTTCTTCTTCGTCTCGCTGACGGTGGGGATGTCGTTCTTCATCGCGGTCCTGGAGACCTTCGCCTACCGCCGCGGCAACCGGGGTGGCGTCTACGACAAGATGACGGGGTTCTTCGGCCACCTGTTCCTGATCAACTTCGCGGTCGGGGTGGTCACCGGGATCGTGCAGGAGTTCCAGTTCGGGATGAACTGGAGCGAATATTCCCGCTTCGTGGGCAACGTCTTCGGGGTGCCGCTGGCGCTGGAGGTCCTGATGGCCTTCTTCCTCGAGAGCACGTTCATCGGCCTGTGGTGGTTCGGCAAGGACCGACTCAAGCCGTGGATGCGACTGGCCAGCATCTGGATCGTCGCCGTCGGGACCCAGATCAGCGCCTTCTGGATCGTGCTGGCCAACGCCTGGATGCAGCACCCGGTCGGGTACGTCGTCGTCGACGGCCAGGCCCGGCTCACCGACTTCGGCGCCGTGGTCTTCAACTACAAGGCCATCCTCTACTTCCTGCACGTGCAGGGCAGCGCCTGGACCGTGGCCGGCTTCTTCGCGCTGGCCGTCTGCGCGTACCACCTGCTCAAGGGCCAGCACGTCGAGGTGTTCAGCCGGGCCTTGCGCATCGCTTTGGTCTTCGCTGCGGTGGGCACGATGTTCTCGGCGTTGAGCGGGCACCGGGAGGCCCAGATCGCCCGTGAGGACCAGCCGATGAAGTTCGCGGCCATGGAGGCGCAGTGGGACAACTCCACCTCGCCGGCCCCGTGGTCCCTGGTCGCGCTGATCGACACCCAGGGACAGCGCAACACCTTCAACGTGGAGATCCCGTACGTCGGCTCGCTGCTGGCCTACAACAGCCTCGGCGGCAGCTATCAGGGCATGACCGAGCTCAACCAGCAGTACCAGCAGGCGTACGGGCCGGGGAACTACATCCCGCCGGTCACCCCCATCTACTGGTCCTTCCGCGCGATGACCGTGATCGGGTCGTTCCTGGCCCTGGTCGCCTTCACCGGCCTCTTCCTGTGGTGGCGGCGACGCGAACGGCTGGACACCACCCGCTGGTATCTGTGGGCGCTGCTGTTCACCCTGCCACTTCCCTGGCTGGCGAACTTCCTCGGCTGGCTCGTCACCGAGCTGGGCCGGCAGCCGTTCATGGTCTACGGGCTGCTCACCGTCCGGCAGGGCATCAGCGCCAACGCCCCCGGCGAGGTCCTGGCCGGGCTCATCGGTCTGTGGGCGGTCTATCTCGGCCTGATCGCACTGGACGTCTACCTGCTGACCAAGACGGCCAGGGCCGGGCTGCACGCCCCGGAGAACCAGATGACGTCCGCTCCCGCCCCGGACTACTCCGACCCGGGCTTCACTGAGGCGGACCCGAGCGAGGCCCCGCAGCCCACGGCCCAGGGCGGACGGGGCTGAGATGGACTACGTCACCCTCTGGTTCTGGCTGATCGGGCTGACCTTCACCCTCTACTTCTTCCTGGAGGGCTTCGACTTCGGTGTCGACATCCTACGGCCGACCCTGGCCAAGAACGAGGCCGAGGAGCGGGCGCTGACCGGCACCATCGGCCCGTTCTGGGACGGCAACGAGGTGTGGGTGGTAGCCGCAGCCGGGCTGATGTTCTCCACCTTCCCCGTCTGGTACGGCGCCTTGTTCAGCGGGCTCTACCCGGTCTTCGTGGTGATCCTGCTCTGCCTGCTGCTGCGCGGTGTCTCCTTCGAGTACCGCGGTCAGGTCGAGGCCAAGCGCTGGCGGGATTTCTGGGACTGGATGGCCTTCGTCGGGAGCGTGGTCCCGTCCTTCCTCTGGGGTCTGGTGATGGCCAAGATCATCGAGGGGCTGGCGATCAACGGCGACCAGCGGGTGACCGGAGGTCTCGCCGAGGTGTTCACCCCCTTCTCGGTCACCGGCGGGTTCTCCACCCTGCTGCTCTTCGTGCTGCACGGGGCCAACTTCCTGCTGCTCCGGCTGCACCGAGACTCCGCGCTGTACGCCCGGGCCCGCAAGGCGGCGATTGGCTGGGGCGCCCTGGCCACCGTGGCGATCGTGGGCTTCGTCATCAAGGGCTACGTCACCGAGGGGTTGTTCGAGAACTTCGGGGTCCTGCCGTGGATCTTCCCGGTGGTGGCGTTCCTCACCCTGGCGTCGATCTTCGTGGCCCTGGTCCTGCGACGTGACGTGCTGGCCTTCGCCATGAGCGGACTCACCATCGTGTTCGCGACCATGACCGTCTTCGTCGCCCTGTTCACCCGCAAGGTGGTGCTGCCCTCCACGACCGACCCGGCCTTCAGCCTGACCCTGCGCGGCTCGGCGAGCCAGCCGTACACGCTGCACCTGATGACCATCGTCGGCGGGATCTTCCTGCCCCTGATCATCGGCTACCAGATCTGGAACTACTACGTCTTCCGAGAACGGGTCCGGGTCGACGAGGGGTCCCTGAGCCGGGGCTACTGATGCACGTCCGACGCACCCCCCGCGGGCCGTTCCGCCCTGACCCGCTCCCCAGCGACCCCTCCCGCCGTGACCGATCCCGCAGCGATCCCACCCGGCGCATCCTCACCCTCCCCGGCAGCCGGTGCCTGGTGCCGTCGTGCGTCGCGCTGACGCTGATCGGTGCCGCCCTCGTGGTGGTGCAGTGGACGCTGCTGGCCCGGGTCATCAGCACCGTCGTCGAGCGACGGAGCGTCCCCGCAGACCTCGTGCCCCTGCTGGCGGGCATCCTGCTCGCGTGGTGGGCCCGGGCGGGGACGACGGCGCTCCGTGACCTGCTCGGGGCCCTGCCGTCCTCCCGGGTCCGGGCCTGCGCCCGGTCGGCGCGAGCCCACAAGCTGCTGCGCCTCGGGCCGGACGCGGTCAGCGGCGAGCTGGCCGGGGAACTGGTG
>JBBQAB010000571.1:0-2409 GCA_038198385.1 Propionibacteriales bacterium | reverse complement strand
GAGCCGAACACGCGGTGGGCACGTTCATTGGCCCAGACCAGCGCTCCGGTCGAGTCGCACGAGAATGCGACCTCGGTGCTGATCTTTGCCAGCTCGCGGCCGGGGGGCGGCGGGACCTCGTCGCTCATGTGGCTTCGGTCCCCAGCAGGGTCTGGCTCTGCAGCACCGCCGCTCGCACGTCGGGGTCGGACACGTCTGCACCCACAGACGAGCTCAACCCCGGCGATCCGGTGACAGCGGAACCACCCACGGCCATCCGCATCCGGTCTCCGACTGCACTCCTGGCTCGGTCTGCCGTGCGTCGCAGTGCCTCGACGCTGAACGTCGTGGTCACCGAAAGGGCCAACAAGTCCGGTGGGTCCTCACCGACCATGGCGACCAGCCGGTCGGGATCGACGCCGGCCCCCAGATAGCGGACGGAGAATCCGGCCATCTCGTAGAAGTCGGCGACCATGCGAGCGCCGAGGTCGTGCCGCTCCCCGCCGACACAGGCAACTATTGCGCTGCTGCCGTTGGGGGCGCTGCGCGGGATCGACGGATAGAGAAGGGACAGGGCCAGCTGCGAGATCCCAGTCGCGATGTGCTCCTCGGCCATCGAGATTCTGTTGGCCTGCCAGAGCCGGCAATTTGATACTGGGCGGGTTGGATCACGTCCAGATAGAGCTCCGGCACGGAAACGCCGGAATCGAGTCCCTCGTCAAAGACGACCCGCAGGGCACCGGGGCGGTCCCGTTCCACCTGGGCCGCCAGATAGCGCCGGTAAAGAGTTTCGATGGTCACTCGATAAAGTCTAAATCGCCACTGACGTGCACCAACCTTGATGTGGCGACTTGACGTCCAAACCGGGCTATCGTCCCCCTCACCCCAATGGCCTGCCCTGCCAGTAGTGCCCGAAAGGCACCGACCTCAACGTTGTCGGTAACGGCCGAAGATGAGGCCGATCCGACGCGCGGAAACGAGGCCACCGGTTCGTTGGTTTCCGGTTTTGCGTATTTTGGGAGGCCGTCCCTGGAAATCAACGACGGCCGCCGCCTCGGCATCGTTACGGTGTGGGCATAGGTCGACGATGATCAGCCTGGTCGGGTGCCCCCTGCGGCGAGGTACTCCTCGTGGTGTCGGTGATGGTCATGCCGCCTGCCCAGACCGATCGTGGGCGGGGAGGAGGCATCCGTCGTGGCGCATCTCGATCCTCTTCAGGTCCCCGGTGACGTCTCTGAGGAGGTCAGCCGGCAGCGTTACTGGGGGCGAGTTCGGACCAGAGCTCAGCCACCTGCTCCAGCAGCTCCTGACGGTCCCCGTCGTTGCTCAGGACTACGTCGGCGACACCGAGCCGGTCCTGCCGGCTGGCCTGGGCGGAGATCCGCGACGCCGCCTCGGCCGGTGAGTAGCCGTTACGCTCGGCCAACCGAGTGACCTGGGTCTGGGCAGCCGTGTCCACCACGACGCAGACGTCGAAGGACCCGGCCTGGCCGGTCTCCACCAGCAGGGGGATGACGTGCACCAGCACGGAGCCCGTGGGAGCCTGCGCCTCGACCTCGGCCGCCCGGGCCCGTACGGCCGGGTGCACGATGGCCTCCAGGTCAGCCCGGGCGACGGGGTCGGCAAAGACCACCTGCCCCAGGGCGGGCCGGTCCAGCTCCCCCGCAGCAGTCAACACCTGCGGTCCGAACCGCGCCACGACGGCGGCCAGCCCCGGGGTCCCGGGGGCCACGACCTCGCGGGCCAGCACGTCGGCGTCGATGACGACGGCCCCGTAGTCGGCCAGCGCCTCGGCGACCGTGCTCTTCCCGGACGCGATCCCGCCGGTCAGCCCCACCCTGGTCATGCGGGCAGCCTACCCATCCGCCTCCGGTGGGCGCGTGGCCCGACCCGGGCCCGGCCTGGGTCGACAGTCGGCGGCATCGACAGGACCCGCCCACCCCAAGGGTGAGCGGGCCGCGTCGTCCAGCGAGCCGGTGAGGCTCAGGCACCGCCGCCGGTGAGCTTCTCCCGTAGCGCCTGCAGCGCCTCGTCGGAAGCCAGCGAGCCCTCGGGGACCACCGGAGCCGGCGTCGGGGAGGTCGAGTCGGCCGAAGCCGCCTCGGTGGTCGAGGAGTAGCTGGCCGGGGCCGACGCCGCAGCGCCTTCCGCGTTCTCGGCTTCCTCGACCTGCTTCTTGTGCGCTTCCCAACGGGTGTGCGCCTCGGCGTACTGCTGCTCCCAGGCGGAGCGCTGCTCGTCGAAGCCCTCGAGCCACTCACCCGTCTCGGGGTCGAAGCCGTCCGGGTACATGTAGTTGCCCTGGTCGTCGTAGGACGCCGCCATGCCGTACAGGGTCGGGTCGAAGTCGTCGGCGGTAGCGTCGACGCCCTCGTTGGCCTGCTTGAGCGACAGCGAGATCCGGCGACGCTCAAGGTCGATGTCAATGAT
>JBBQAB010000570.1:0-5106 GCA_038198385.1 Propionibacteriales bacterium | reverse complement strand
TCACTCTAGCGGGGGCCGATGGTCTTGCCTAGAGCCTCCTGACCGGCAAGCTCACCCATGATGCAGCCTGGTAACGAAAGTGGGCGACACTCTTGACAGACCGGAACGTCGAAACTTACGTTGTCGTGGGCGGTCACCGTTGAGTTCCCACCTGTTCCAGGTTGGAGTCGGCGACCGCGTTAGCCCAGATCCGCGGGACGACCCCGCTCACACCATCGGAGATCAGCGTGGACCTCAACCCGACCACCCGTCGCAGCTTCCTCGGACTCGTCCTCGGTGGCGCCAGCGCCGCCACCCTCGCCGCCTGTGGCGGGGCCGCACCCACCCAGACCGGTGCGGGCGGCGCGAGTGCGCCGGCCGGCGGCGGGGCCGGGACGGCCACCTACTGGTTCCTGACCGGTCAGCCCCAGCAGGGCATCCGCGAGGCCACGGTCAAGCGCTTCAACGCGGCCAACGCCGACAGCGCCATCAAGTACACCGAGTTCCAGAACGACGCGTACAAGACGAAGATCAAGACCGCGATCGGTGCGGGCCAGGGTCCGACGATCATCTGGGGCTGGGGTGGTGGCGGCCTGGCTGAGTACGTGAAGAACAACGAGGTGGAGGACCTGACCTCGTTCTTCTCCGAGAACGCCGGCCTCAAGGACAAGCTCTTCGCGTCCTCCTTCGGCGCGGCCACGGTCAACGGCAAGGTGTACGCGATGCCGGCTGAGACGGTCGCCCCGATCGTCCTCTACTACAACAAGAAGGTCTTCGACAAGGTCGGTGTGCAGCCGCCGCAGTCGTGGGGCGACATCATGGCCCTGGTGCCGAAGTTCAACGCGGCCGGCGTCGCACCCTTCTCCCTCGGGGGCCAGTCACGCTGGACGAACATGATGTGGCTGGAGTTCCTGCTGGACCGCATCGGTGGGTCCGAGGTGTTCCAGAACGTCTTCGAGGGCAAGGCTGACGCGTGGTCCGACCCCGCAGTGTTGGACATGCTGACGAAGGTGCAGGACCTGGTGAAGGCGAACGGCTTCATCAAGGGCTTCGCCTCCATCACCGCCGACTCCAACGCCGACCAGGCCCTGCTCTACACCGGCAAGGCGGCCATGATGCTGCACGGCGCGTGGACCTACGGCAGCATGAAGGCCGACGGCGGCGACTTCGTCAGCGGCGGCAACCTCGGCTACATGAACTTCCCGCCCGTCGAGGGCGGCAAGGGCGATCCCAGCAACACGGTGGGCAACCCCGGTCAATACCTGTCGATCTCCACCAAGGCCTCCGACGTGGACAAGGCGGCGGCCAAGAAGTTCTTCACCACGGCCGTGCTGGACGAGACCGAGGTGAAGGCCTGGGTCAACGCGGGCAGCGTCCCGGTGGTCCAGGGCGCCAACGCCAACTTCGGCAGCGGCAAGGACGCAGACTTCCTCACCTTCGTCTACGACGTGTCGAGCAACGCCAAGACGTTCGCGCAGTCGTGGGACCAGGCCCTGTCGCCGACCGCGGCCGAGACCCTGCTGGACAACATCGCCAAGCTGTTCCAGCTCTCGGTCAGCCCGCAGCAGTGGGTCGACAACATGAACCAGGTCATCGGGAAATGACCGCGCTGGCTCCGGCGCCGCCGCTGCCGACGGCGCCGGCGACCAGGGCCTCCTCGGGCCGCGGGGTCCGGGCGGCGTCGCTGACCTGGATGGCGCTGCCCGCCCTGCTGATGTTCATCGGCTTCGGAGTCATCCCGCTGCTGGGGGTGCTGGTGCTGTCCTTCACCCGCTGGGACGGGATCGGCGACATCTACCCCGCCGGCTTCGACAGCTGGGGGGCGGTCCTGACCGACCCGGGTCTGCCGCACGCGTTGTGGGTGACCTTCCTGGTCATGTTCCTCTCCTGGATCGCGCAGACGCCGCTGAGCATCCTGATCGGAACGTTCCTGGCCGGTCGGCAGCGCTACCGCGAGGCGCTGGCCGTGCTCTACTTCATCCCGCTGCTGCTCAGCGCCACGGCCATCGCCATCACGTTCAAAGCCCTGCTGGACCCCAACTTCGGTCTGGGTGCGGGCATGCACCTGCCGTTCCTGGCCCAGGACTGGCTGGGTCGGCCGAACCTGGCTATGGGGGTCATCATCTTCGTGGTGTCGTGGCAGTTCATCCCGTTCCATTCCCTGATCTACCAGGGCGGCGTACGCCAGATCCCAGTGACGATGTACGAGGCGGCCCTGATCGACGGGGCCGGACGGGTCCGGCAGTTCTTCTCCATCACCCTGCCGCAGCTGAAGTACACGATCATCACCTCCTCCACCCTGATGATCGTGGGGTCGCTGACCTTCTTCGACCTCATCTTCGTGCTCACCGCGGGCGGTCCAGGCGATGCGACCAGGGTGCTGGCCCTCGACATGTACAAGCGGGGGTTCCAGGCCAACCTGATGGGACCTGCGAGTGCGATTGCGGTCATCCTCGTCCTCGTCGGCCTGGCGCTGGCCCTGCTGCTCCGGCGCCTCGGCGGCAGCTCCACCGACAGCCAGATGGACGGAGCCTGAGATGGCCACTCTGACCAGCAGCCGCACCGCCAAGCCGGTGGGCCGGACCCGCAGCGACAAAGCAGGGGACCGCCAGACCGGGCTCCGCGGGACCAGCCGACCCAACTGGCTGGGGGGTGCCTTCGCCTGGCTCTGGCTGTTGATCGTGCTGATCCCGGTCTACTGGATCGTCATCACCAGCTTCAAGACCCAGAGCATGTACTTCCTGACCAACCCGATGGTGCCCTCAACTGAGCCCACCTTGGCCAACTACCTCCTGGTGGTGCAGTCGGACTTCCCGCTCTACTTCCTCAACAGCGTCATCGCGACGTTGGGGGCGATCGTGCCGGCGGTCCTCATTTCGTTCCTGGCCTCTTTCGCCATCGTGCGGGGGACGGGCTGGGTGCTCAAGGGGATCAACTCGCTGTTTCTGCTCGGACTGGCCATCCCGCTGCAGGCGACGATCATCCCGGTCTACCTGATTATCATCAAGCTCGGTCTCTACGACAGCCTGGCCGCGCTGATCCTGCCCTCGATCGCCTTCGCCATCCCGCTGTCGGTCCTGGTGCTGTCGAACTTCATTCGCGACGTCCCGAAGGAGCTCTTCGAGTCGATGCGGGCCGACGGGGCCAGCGAGTGGCAGACCCTATGGCACCTGGCCTTCCCGCTCACCCGACCGGCCCTGGTCACGGTGACGATCTACAACGGGCTGGGGATCTGGAACGGCTTCCTGCTGCCGCTGATCCTCACCCAGAGCCCCGACAAGCGCACGCTGCCGCTGGCGCTGTGGTCCTTCCAGGGGCAGTACAGCGTCAACGTCCCCGCAGTGCTGGCCTCGGTGGTGCTGACCACGCTGCCGATCCTGATCCTGTACGTCATCGGTCGCCGCCAGCTGCTCAGCGGCCTGACGGCCGGCTTCAGCAAGTAGCTCGCCCGACCGCTCCTTCGTGACCTCCCCTCGTCGCCCGGGCGGCCCCGTGCCGCCCGGGCGCGCCGTGCCGCACCACGCTCCCAACCCCAGAACATCTACCAGGAGGATTCATGCGACCCGTCCCCACTCGCGAGGACAAGTTCAGCTTCGGACTCTGGACGGTCGGCTGGCAGGCCCGCGACCTGTTCGGCGAGGCGACCCGTCCTGTTCTCGCCGGCGTCGAGGCCGTCCACAAGCTGGCCGAGCTGGGCGCGTACGGCATCACCTTCCACGATGACGACCTGGTGCCACCGGACAGCACCGCCACCCAGCGCGACACCATCATCTCCGAGTTCAAGGGGGCGTTGGCCGAGACCGGTCTGGTCGTGCCGATGATGACCACCAACCTGTTCGGCGACCCGGTTTTCAAGGACGGCGGGTTCACCAGCAACGACCGCGGTGTCCGCCGCTACGCGCTCCGCAAAGTGATGCGCAACATGGACCTCGCCGCCGAGCTCGGGGCCGAGATCTACGTGTTCTGGGGCGGCCGGGAAGGCTCGGAGGTCGACTTCGCCAAGGACGTCCGCGCCGCGCTGGACCGCTACCGCGAGGGCATCGACCTGCTGGCCCAGTACTCGATCGACAAGGGTTACAACATGCGGTTCGCCATCGAGCCCAAGCCCAACGAGCCGCGCGGAGACATCCTGCTGCCCTCGATCGGGCACGCCCTGGCCTTCATCTCCCAGCTCGAGCACCACGAGATGGTCGGCATCAACCCCGAGGTCGGCCACGAGCAGATGGCCAGCCTGAACTACACCCACGGCATCGCCCAGGCGCTGTGGCAGGACAAGCTCTTCCACATCGACCTGAACGGCCAGAAGGGCCCCCGCTACGACCAGGACCTGGTCTTCGGCTACGGCGACCTTCTCCAGGCCTTCTCCACCGTGGACCTGCTGGAGAACGGCGCCCCCGGTGGCGGCCCGACCTACGACGGCGACCGGCACTTCGACTACAAGCCGCTGCGCACCGAGGACATGGAGGGCGTCTGGGAGTCGGCGCTGGCCAACATGGAGCTCTACCTCACCCTGCGGGAGCGGTCGAACGAGTTCCGTGCCGACCCGCGGGTGCAGGAGGCCCTGGAGGAGGCCGGTGTGATGGCGCTGAACGAGCCGACCCTCGACGCGGGGGAGAGCTACGACGCCCTCATCGCCGACCCGAGCTCGTTCGAGTCCTACGACATCGACGCGGCTCGCAACCGCGGCTACGGCTTCGCCCGGATCCAGCGCTACGCGATCGAGCACCTGCTCGGGGTCAACGGGCCCAAGGAGGCCTGAGCCGGCTGGTCGTTGACGGCTTACCCGCCCGACTCTGCCGACCCGACCGGGTCAGGACGGCGACGGGGGTCCCGCAACGCGACCTCGCTCACCCCCCGGAGGTCGGGGAACGGAGTGCGCCCGCTGAGCAGGGCGTAGGCCACCTCGCCGATACCGTAGACGTCGGCGAGCACGTCGAGGGGCCCGCTGACCGTGCGCCTGGTCTGGGGCCGTTTGACGGGGTCCGGCCGACAACGTCAATCCCAACGACGCGGCGAGCACCTTCGTCGTCCCGAGGTTGGCGAGCATCAGCAGCTCGGTCCAGTCCCGACGGCGGTGCCGCGACAGGTTGCTCGGCTTGATGTCGCGGTGCAGCACGTCGGTAGTCG
>JBBQAB010000569.1:0-7919 GCA_038198385.1 Propionibacteriales bacterium | reverse complement strand
GCTGCGGTACACGACCTAGTTCGACGAGTTCGAGGGTCTGCTCGGGATCTCCCACCAGCGGCGGACCCGGGTCCGCTTCTCGGTCAACGCCGACGCGGTCGCCCGACGCTTCGACGGCGGCACCGCCCCGATGCCGGCGCGGCTGGCGGCGCTGCGGTCGATGGCGCAGGCCGGCTACCGGGTGGGGCTGACCATCGCCCCGGTGATGCCGCTGCCGGGGTGGCAGGAGGGCTACGGCGGCCTGCTGGACGCGGTCGCGGCCGCGGTCGCAGACGTGCCTGACCTCGACCTGACGGCCGAGATCATCACCCACCGGTTCACCCCGGCCTCCAAGGAGGTGCTGCTGGGCTGGTATCCCAGACCCGGCTGGAGATGGACGAGGACGCCCGGAGCCAGAAGCGGTCCAAGTTCGGCGGCGTGAAGTACGTCTACCCCAAGGCCGTGATGGGCGAGATGCGCAGCTGGTTCCACGACGAGCTGGACGCCCGGCTGCCGCAGGCCCGGCTGCTCTACTGGACCTGACCTGACCTGACCCGGCCTGACCCGGTCAGGTCAGCGAGCGACCTTCGAGCAGGGCGCGGGTCTCCTCCCAGCCCTCCAGCCGGGGGTCCAGACGGCGGATCGCGTCCGGGGTGCGGAGCCGGTGCCAGTCTGGGGACAACGCGCACCGCGACCGGTCCGGAGCACTCGCCAGCACGGCCGACCAGTCGAGGTGGTCCAGGTCGAGGACGTCGTCGGTGACCCAGCCGGCCAGCGGCAGGGAGAGACCCAGGGCCACCGCGCCCGACCCACCCCGCTCCGGGGCGACGGTCAGGTCCACCCGGTGCAGCACCTTGAACATCTTGGCCAGCACCAGGCCGGGAAGGTCCGGGGCGTCGGCGCTGACCAGGACGAGCTCGTCGAACCGGTCCGCGATGGCGGCGGCGACCTCCCGCACGCTCAGACCGTCGGGGAGATGCAGCGCACCGGGCCACAGCAGGTCAGCGACCTCCGGCGGCCCGACCACCCCCGAGGTCACCCCGACCAGGTCGGCGAGCACCTCGTACGCGTCGGCGAGGCAGGCGGCCGCGAACCGGGCCGGGTCCACCCCAGGCGGCGCCCCGGCTCTGGCGTCGAGCCTGGCCCAGACCAGGGCCAGCCGTCGGGGACCGGCAGCCGGGTCGCCCGGCTCAGTCATCGGGCTCGACATCTGTCCCGTCTGACTCTCCGGACCCGTCCCACCAGCCATCCGACGCCTGGGCCCCGTCCTCGCCGCCCCGGGTGGCGGCGGCGTAACCCACCCGGTAGCCCCGGGCCCGCTCGGCCGAGGGGTAACCGGACACCAGGAGCCAGAATTGAGCCGAATGGGAGGGCTCGACCAGATGGGCGAGCTCGTGTACCAGCACGTAGTCCACGACCCAGGCGGGCATCGTCTGCAGCCGGTGCGACAGCCGGATGGTTCCCGTGCTCGGTGTGCAGGAGCCCCAGCGCTGGGCCTGGTTGGTCACCCACTGGACCGAGGCGGGGGTGGGGACGGGGTCCAGATCAGCGCCGAGATAGGTCGCGGCCAGCTCACCGGCCCGGGCCTGCAAGGCGGTGTCCCCGCGCGGCGGTGCGGTTCTGGCCTCGCGGGCCAGCACCTTGGCCACCATCTGGTCGACGAAGGTCCGCTCCTCGGCCCTGGACATCCGCTGCGGGATGAGGACGACGATCCGGTCCTGCTCGCGGAACGCGGTCACGGTGCGCTTGCGACGGACGGACCGTCGCACCTCGACCTCCGGCACCGCCGTCGTGGCCGTCCCGGTCGGAGCGGGCGGCGCTGGTGCGGTCCTCCTCGGTGTCCTGCGTCCGGGTGCGCCTCCCGTGGGGGGCTGTGCCGCGGCCGCGGTGCCCGCGCGGGATCTCACCACCGTGACCGTCCTCTCCGTCGGCGTCCCGCCGGGCGCCGAACCCCGGCCAACCTACCCCCGTGCGGCGTCCGCCACCGCGACCAGCACGGGGGTCGAGCCCAGCCGCCGGAGGCGGCACCGGCGGACGGATCCTGGATCCGGACGCATCCGCGGTCCGACGACGCCCGAGCTGCGCAGGTGCGGGACGCACCCCGAGCACACCACCGGCCCTACTGGTTTCCACAGTGAACAACGCTCCAACCGGGGGGGTCGTCCCGGCCTCCACACGATGACCGGGCGGAGCGCACAGGCTGTCCACACAGTTATCCACAGGCGGTGGAAACCGCGACGCACCGAGTTTGACGGGTCCCCGAAACCGGGGATAGCGTGCGACAACGAGACCTCCAGACCGTCGGTCCGCTCGCAGGGGAAGGCAAGCGGACCGGTCGGGCCGGAGGTTTCGTCTGTCTGCGGCGTGGGCACGTCCACGCACAGGAGGGGCTGCACTAGAGTTACCGGCGACCAAGCAAAGCCTGGCCCCCCGACGACGACTGCAACCGCCCAGTGGCGGACGGCGACGTCGTCGAGGACGGGTGCAGCCGGTCCCGCGAATTTGACCAGTTGGCGGACGGACCAAGCAAGGAGACCAGCATGGCGGAGACCGAGACCTACAGCGGCGAGTTCTACTGCGTGAAGTGCAAGGAGAAGCGAGAGGCTTCCGGGGACGTTCACGTCAACGACAAGGGCACCCGGATGGCCAAGGCCAAGTGCCCCGTCTGCGGCACCAACCTGAACCGGATCCTCGGCAAGGCCTGACGTACCCCGACCGGCCAGACCGGTCTGGTGCTGCAGCCGACAGGGACGGTCGTCATGACCGTCCCTGTCGGCGTCTGTCCCCCCGCGGCACCCGGACGATCTCGTGACGGTCGGTCCCGGACCGTCGGCCTGGGGATAACCGGCCGATCCGGGCCGCACCCGCGCCCGCCGCGGCCAGGCTGGGGCTATGCGAGTGAGCGCGCGGTGAGGCGACCGACCGCCCCGGCGGCCACCGGGGCGCGGCCGGTCCTGACCCGCCTGGCGGTGCTGCTCGACCGGGGGGCCCAGACCCAGGTCGGGGTCGACCCGGCCACGGCGCTGCTGGTCGAGGCGGGACCGCTGCCGGCGCTGCTGCGACTCGCCGACGGCCGCCGCACGCTGGCTGAGCTGGTCGACCTGGGGGCGGACCGGGGACTGGCCGAAGCCGTTGTCCGCGACACCTTCGCGTCCCTAGCCCGGTCGGGTCTGGTCGTGGACGCGTGCTCACCCGGACGGCCGACCGCGGCCCGGCCCCAACCGGGACCCGACCCCGTCCCCCCGCGCGCGACCGTTCGTCTGCTGGGGGCGGGCGGCCTCGGCCAACGGATCGCCGAGCTCCTCGTGCAGGCCGGCCTCACCGTCCTCTACCTGTGGGACCCGGCCCCGGTCGAACGGACCCTCGTGCGCGGCACCGGGGCCGCCGCCACCCGGGGTGAGGCGCTGCGTGCCCGGCTGCAGCACCGTGACGCCAGCCTCTCCCGGGGGCCGCTGCGGGTGACCGCCCTGAACCACTGGTCCAAGCCGGACGCCGGCGGGGTCGACCTGACCGTCCTATCCCTGGAGAGCCCAGAGCCCGACCGGCTCGTCACCGAGCACCTGACCCGCCTCGACCAGGCCCACCTGCTGGTGCGCTCCTGGGGCACGGGGGTCTCGGTCGGGCCGCTCGTGCTGCCCGGACAGACGTCCTGCGTACGGTGCGCCGACCTGCTGCGGACCGACACCGACCCAGGCTGGCCGGGCCTGCTCCCCCAGCTGGCCCGGCTCCAACTGCCGGCTTGCCCGCTGCTGAGGGACTGGGCGGCCGGCTGGGCCGCCCTGCAGGCGACGGCGTTCCTGCGCGGCGGGCTCCCGGAGTGTGCAGGGGTGACCCTTGAGGTGAGCGAGCGGGACCTCGTGCTGCGCCGCCGGGTCTGGCCCCCGCATCCCGGATGCGGCTGCGGTTGGTCCGGCACGACAGAATGGGCGCATGAGTGATGACGTGACCGAGCCGACCCGTGGGTCGCAGAGTCGCGACTCGATGGCGAGGTCCGCCTTCCGACGCGGGGCGCGGATGGCCTCCCTCCCCTTGGGCTTCGCGGGCCGCGCCACCCTCGGGGTGGGCAAGCGCATCGGAGGTCAGTCGGCCGAGCAGGTCAACGAGCAGCTGCAGCAGCGCGCCGCTGAACAGCTGTTCCGGGTGCTGGGTGACCTCAAGGGCGGGGCCATGAAGGTCGGCCAGGCCCTGAGCCTGTTCGAGGCGATGCTGCCCGAGGACGTCGCCGCCCCGTACCGGGCCCAGCTCTCCCGGCTCCAGGACTCCGCGCCCCCGATGCCCACCTCCCGGGTGCACGCGGTGCTCGCCCGTGAGCTGGGCCCGGACTGGCGCTCCCGGTTCACCGACTTCGACCCCCTGCCCGCCGCCGCGGCCTCCATCGGCCAGGTTCACCGGGCCACCTGGGCCGACGGGCGCAAGGTGGCGGTGAAGGTGCAGTACCCCGGGGCCGACGAGGCCCTGCGCTCGGACCTGAAGCAGATCGGTCGGCTCTCCAAGGTGCTCTCCCCGCTCGCCGGGGGCATGGACATCGGGCCGTTGGTGAACGAGCTCACCGAACGCATCAGCGAGGAGCTGGACTACAGGCTGGAGGCCGCCGCCCAGCAGCAGGCGGCGCTCGGCTTCGCCGGGAGTTCGGAGTTCCTGGTTCCCCACGTCCTGGCCAGCACCTCCAAGGTGATGGTCAGCGAATGGGTGGAGGGCACCTCGCTGGCGGCGGCGGCCAGCCTGCCCGACGAGGAGCGGAACGCGATCGCCCTGAAGTACGTGCGCTTCCTGTTCGCCGGACCTGCCCGGGTCGGGCTGCTGCACGCCGACCCGCACCCGGGCAACTTCAAGCTGCTGCCCGACGGACGTCTCGGGGTGATCGACTTCGGTCTGGTCGCCCGGCTGCCCGACGGGCTCCCGTACGCGATGGGCCGGATCATGCGGATCGCCCAGGGTGGCGACGCCCAGGCGGTGGCGACCGCCCTGCACGAGGAGGGCTTCGTCGCCTCCAACGTCGACGCCGAGGACCTGTTGGAGTATCTGGCCCCCTTCGTCGAGCCGGCGGCGATGCCGGAGTTCCAGTTCAACCGGACCTGGATGCGCGAGCAGTTCATCCGGGTCCGCGACCTGAGCACCTCCGGTGGGGTCGCCCTGAAGATGAACCTGCCGCCCAGCTACCTGCTGATCCACCGGGTCTGGCTGGGTGGGATCGCCGTCCTGTCCCAGCTGGACGCCAAAGCCGGGTTCAACGGGGTGCTGCGAGAGTTCCTGCCCGGGTACGCCGAGGACAGCTGACCCAGGCTGGCCCCCAACCCTGCCCCGACGGTGCGCGCCACAGAGCCGGCCGGCCGGTGCGAGCGGAGCTGACTCCACCCTCCCGGTCGCCGATCGCTGCGCCGCGGACGACCGGGGCAGGGGTTCCCACGAGCACGGGGGTCGGCCGCGGGGTCACGACAGGGCCCGGGCCAGCCAGAGGCGGAACGCGTACAGCGCCCGTACCCCGGGCCGCAGGCCGGGTCCCTCGTCGTGGCTCACGCGGCCGCCTCCGCCCGGGCCTTGGCGGCAGGGGCGTACGGCTCGACGACCGGGTGCTTGCGGGGACGACCCCGCGGCCGCTTACGGGCGACCACCACACCCGAGACGAACAGCTCCCCGCCCCAGACCCCCCACGGCTCGCGCCGGTCGAGTGCGCCTTCCAGGCACACGTCGCGTACGGGGCAGTCCAGGCACAGCGCCTTGGCCACCTCGACGTCGGCGGGGGTCTCGGCGAAGAACAGCTCCGGGTCGGCGACCCGGCACGGCAGTCGCGACGCTGTACTGCTCAAACCCGGTGAGGACGCCAACGCCATCACCGAGCCTCCTAGCTCGTTCATATCGGCCCACTTGTCTGCTGAGGAGGTCCCAGCACGGCTGGGTCCCTCCGAGGAAGGCCGGGAAACACGAAGGCCGTGATTCCCGGTTCGGGATCACGGCCTGGAGGCTGTCGGTGTCGGTGCTACACCGGCGGACTGGAGGTCCGTGGTCCCTGGGGGATGGAGTGCATGGCGTGGTCGGCAAAGACGCCGATACGCCCGGTGAACGCCGCATCCTGGACCTCGACCTGAACCCGCTGACGGGCCCGGCCCACGGGGGCCAGGACACGGGGTGCGGTCGGGGCGTCGGAACCCAGCCAGCAGGCGGCGACGGCCGGGGCGCAGAGAAGCCCCGGCTTGGACGCGTACGACGGAGCGACGACGAGGTCGGCGCGATACATGTTGTCCATGGGAATCTCCTCCCCTCCGGTTGCGCTGGTGTCGGATCGGGCTAGGTCGTGAGGACACCGCCCACGACCTGCGCTCAGGCTAGGGCAGCCGGGAAAGGGAGCGCAAACACTTTTTCGCGGCCGACCTCACGGCGCCGCCTCCGCGGGCACGGACTCCTCCGCCGCTGCGATGATGGCGAGGACTTGTTCACCGTACTTGGTGGACTTGGCCGGGCCGAGCCCCGGGAGGCGGAGCAGGTCGGCCGCGGTGCGGGGCCGGGCCTCGGCGATAGCCACCAGGGTCGCATCGGTGAACACGACGTAGGCCGGCACACTCTGCTCGGCGGACTCCTGCCGCCGCCACTCGCGCAGCACGTCCATCGTCGTGTCGTCGAAGGTCGCCGGGCAGTCCAGGTGCCGGCCCATCTTGCGCTCCCCCGCCTCGGACAAGGCGCGTCCGCAGGACCGGCAGTGCTGGGACAGGACCGAGCCGCGGGCCTTGCCGCGCCGCGGCGTACCGGATCCGGTGCCCGTCTTCACCGACGCCGGAAGCACCGGGTCGAGGAAGCGGGAGGGCTTGCGCGGGTTGCCCCCGCCGTTGCGCGTCCGGGACCAGGAGACTCGCAGGTGACGACGGGCGCGGGTCACCCCGACGTAGAGCAGGCGGCGCTCCTCCTCGACCTGGGCCGGGGTGGTGGCGAGCACGAAGGGCAGGGACCCTTCCTGGGTGCCCAGCAGGGCGACGGCGTCCCACTCCAGGCCCTTGGCCGAGTGCAGGGTGGAGACGGTCACCCCCTGGGCCACGGGGACGTGCTGGGCCTCGGCCCGGCGGTCGAGCTCGGCCGACACCGCCGGCAGGGTCAGCCGGGTCGTGCCGTCGTTGGCCCGGGCGAGGTCCTCGGCCACGCTGAGCAGAGCGGCGAGGGACTCCCACCGCTCCCGTACGGCACCGGACCCGTCCGGCGGCTGGGGCGTCCAGCCCAGCGCCCCAAGGACGGCCTTCAGGTGCTCGAGGGCGCTGCCCTCCTCGTCGCCGGTCATCGTGCGCGCCTCCGTGCGCAGCGTCAGCAGCGCCTGCCGGACCTCGGGGCGCTCGTAGAACCGCTCGCCGCTGCGGACGAGATAGGGGATCTGCCGGTCCCCGAGCGCCTGTTCGATGGCCGGGGACTGGGCGTTGATGCGGAAGAGCACCGCCATCTCCCGGTAGTCGACCCCGGCGGCCCAACCGTCGTTGGGGCCGGCAATAGCCAGGGCGCCAATGACGTAGCCGGCGGGCACGGGGACGCGGCTCCACTGGCTACCATCCCAATGCACCATGACCGGGCCCGTTTCGACGGGGGTGGCCGTGGGGGTCTCACGGGTGAGAGGCGGCACCGCGGTCGGCACCGGCCCGGGCGGGCTCTCGATTTCGCCGCTCGCCCAGACGTCGTGGGGCCCGCCGGCCGCCACGGCGGACACCTGCACCGCGGCGGGCAGGACGTTGCCCGCCTCTTGCGTCCAACCCTGACCATTCCAATGGATCAGGAGCGGGCTGTTGCCGCGCCCGATGCGTGCGTCGTAGAGGCTGCCGCCAATCCAGACGTCGTTGGGCCCCAGGACGAGCAGGCTATGCCACAAGGAGGAGACGCCGGGAAAGGTCAGGACGGTCTGGGGGTGCCAGGCGCGGCCGTCCCAGCGGAAGGCGGCGACCCCATTTTGGGTGCTGCCGCCCAAGATC
>JBBQAB010000568.1:0-4503 GCA_038198385.1 Propionibacteriales bacterium | reverse complement strand
GGAAGAAGACCGAGCCGTAGACGTTGGACGAGAGCGTCAGACCCTCGTGGAACAGGGAGGCGTACTCGAAGACCTGGCCGCCGATGAAGAAGGCGCCCATCACGTAGGTGAGGACGTACCACTCGCGCAGACCCCAGTTGCGGATGGAGGCCAGCGAGCCGCTCCGGCTCACCTGGCCGCGCTCAGCCGCGAAGACCCCCATCTGACAGGTGAAGGAGCTGGCCACCAGGACGGTCGTGTTCAGGATCGCGAACGGGATGTTGAGCCGGGCCGTCTCGACGTTCCAGAGCGTCTCGACCCCGGCGATGGCCGCCTGGGAGTCGGTCACGTTGCGGATGGTGAAGTACGCCGCGAACAGGGCCGCGAAGAACATCAGCTCGGACGCCAGCCAGACGATGGTGCCGACCGCGACCATGTCCGGTCGGCCGGCGCGCCCCCGCAAGCGAGACTGCGGGATGGGGTGCAGAGAGCCCTCTGGCTTGGTCATGGATCCAGAGACGGCGTTGGTGTGAAGGGCCACGGAGTCATTATTGCCTCAACCTCCTCACAGGTCACCCCAGGCCACACCTTTGTCCATCTCCAGGAGGCCCGGTGGCGGCACTACAAGGCACCCCGCGAAGGCCCGGTCCGGCGGCTGTGCCGCCTACGCTGTTCGTGTGACCACTCTCCCGGCGCTCACGGCCCTCCCCGCAGCCTGGGGTCTCCTGCCGCTGCACGCGACTCCGGGTGACCAGCCGCCGCCCCTGACCCCGGGCCGGCTCCTCACCCAGTGGGACCCCGACTGGTGGCTGGTCCTCGGCCTCGCCGTGCCGGCCGCCCTGTACCTGACGGGCGTCATCGTGCTGCACCGGCGGGGCACCGCCTGGCCTATGGGTCGGACCTTGTCCTTCCTGGTCGGGGGGATCGGGATCGCCACCATCGCCACCGTGTCGGCCATCGGCGCGTACGACACGGTGCTTCTCAGCGTGCACATGGTGCAGCACATGCTGCTGATGATGACGGTGCCGCTCTTCATGGCGCTGGGGGCTCCGGTCACCCTGGCCCTGCGGACCCTGCCGGCCCGGCCCCGCGGGCTGCTGCTCTGGCTGCTGCACACCCGGCTGGCCCGGGTGCTCAGCTTCCCCCCGCTGGCCCTGGCCCTCTTCATCGCCACCCCGTTCGCGCTCTACTACTCACCCTTCTACGAGATCAGCCTGCGCTCCGCCTTCTGGCACGCCTTCATCCATCTGCACTTCGTCATGATCGGCTCGATGCTGATGTGGCCGCTGGTGGGCGTGGACCCGGTGCCGGGCAAGGTCAGCCACCCGCTGAGGCTGCTGATGCTGTTCCTGATGCTGCCCTTCCACGCCTTCCTGGGCATCACGATCATGAGCTCGGGCCAGCTCATCGCCCAGGATTGGTACCTCGCCTTCAACCGCACCTGGTCGCCCAGCCCGGCCGACGACCAGTACCTGGCCGGGGCCATCCTCTGGGGCTCCGGTGACATCACCGCGCTGTCGCTGCTGATCGCGCTCTTCGTGCAGTGGTTCCGGGCCAGCCAACGGGAGGCGCGCCGCGAGGACCGGCGCCTGGACCGGCTCGACGCGCAGCAGGCACGCTACGATGCACAGGCCCGCGCTGGCCTGCGGATGACCGCCGCCGAGGACCTTCGGCCGGTGAGTTCAGGGCCGGGCACCAGCGACGAACGATGAGCAGGGAGATGAGCCATGAGCGCCGAAGGTGCCGCCCCCGCTGCCGATGAGGTCCTGACGGTCCTGTTGTACGCCTCGGACCGGCTGACCCGCGAGAACGTCCGCTTCGCCCTCGGTCGGAAGGTGGCCGCAGACCTGCCGCCCGTGCGCGTGCTCGAGGTCGCCACCCAGCCTGCTGTCGTGACAGCCATGGACGCCGGTGGTATCGACCTGGCGATCCTGGACGGCGAGGCCGTACCGGGGGGAATGGGTCTGTGTCGTCAGCTGAAGGACGAGGTCTTCGGCTGTCCGCCGGTCCTCGTCCTCACGGGACGGACCGACGATGCCTGGCTCGCGACCTGGTCCCGTGCCGACGGGGCCGTGGCCCATCCCGTCGACCCCGTCCAGCTCCCGACGGTGGTGGCCAAGCTGCTGCGGGTCTCGACCGGTCGCGCTGACCCCACGCCCGTCATCGTCTCCCCCCGCTGAGGCGCGCCCGCCGCATGACCGTCCCGGACGACCACACGACCACCTGGCCCGACCTGCTCAGTTCGCTGGTGGCGAGACAGGACCAGAGTGCCGCCGCCACCGGCTGGGCGATGCGTCAGATCCTGGCTGGCGAAGCCACGCCCGCCCAGCTGGCCGCTTTCGCCGTCGCGCTGCGGAGCAAGGGCGAGACGGTGGAGGAGATCGCCGGGCTGGCCGACACCATGATCGCGTTCGCGACCCCCATTGACCTGCCCGGCCCGGCCGTGGACATCGTGGGCTCGGGCGGGGACCGGTCGAACACCGTCAACATCTCGACGATGGCGGCGATCGTAGCGGCGGCCGCCGGTGCGCGGGTGGTGAAGCACGGCAACCGGGCCGCCTCCTCGGCCTGCGGGGCCGCCGACGTGCTCGAGGCGCTCGGGGTGGTCCTGGACGTTCCGCCAGACCGGCAGGCGCAGGTGCTCGACGCCGCCGGGATCGCCTTCCTCTTCGCCCCGCTCTATCATGCGGGCCTGCGACACGCGTCGGGTCCGCGACGCGAGATGGGCGTCGCGACGACGTTCAACATCCTGGGACCGCTGGCCAACCCGGCGCAGCCGGTCTCGCAGGCGGTGGGCGTCGCCGACATCCGGGTAGCGGGCCTGATGGCGGGGGTCTTCGCGGCCCGCGGCAACCACGGCCTGGTCGTCCACGGAGGTGACGGGCTCGACGAGCTCACCACGACCACGAGCTCCTCGGTGTGGGTCTACGGCGACGCGAAGGTCAGCCGGACCGAGCTAGACCCCGCTGACCTGGGCATCCCCCGGGCGAGCCTCGGCGACCTGGTGGGAGGTGCCCCCGAGGTGAATGCGGCCGTGGCCCGTGACCTCCTGGCCGGGCGGACGGGGCCCGTGCGGGACGTGGTCCTGCTGAATGCGGCCGCTGCGCTCGTGGCGTACGCCAAGCCGAGCCCGGAGAACCTGCTGGCGCAGTTCGCCGATCAGCTGGCCCGGGCGGCCGAGGCGATCAACTCCGGCGCCGCTGAGCAGACCCTGGCGCGGTGGGTGGAGGCGTCGCGGGCAGCCCGCCCCTAGCCGCGACTAACTCTGCTGCGACGATCCCTGGTCTCGACCACCATCGCTACGACCACCCCGAGCCTCGACCACCCCGAGCCTCGACCACCCCGAGCCTCGACCACGCTGGCCGAAGGCGCCCTCAGCACGGCCAGCCGCGGCCATGACCACCCGGCGGGCTCAGCCCACCCGGAGGGACTCGAGTGAGGCGGTCACCATCGCGGCGGTGCCCTGGTCGGTGTCGTCGGGCACCGAGCTGACCGCGGCGACCACGGAGCCCGACGGGAGCCTGAGCAGCAGCACCGTCATGGTGTCGTAGCGGCTGGGCAGGTGGTCGACGTCGTAGGTCACACGGGCCGTCACCAGCGCACCGTCGAGGCCCTGGAGCGGGTGGGCGGAGGCGGTCAGCTGCGAGATCGTCGTCTTGTGGGCGACGAAAAGCGTGGCGGCCAGACGGTCGACCAGGGCGCCGCCCTCGTCGGCGAGCTCGTCGTGGTCCAGCACGGGGTCCACCCGCGCCAACAGCACCATCGCCGACCAGTCCTGGGAACCGTTGTAGCGCTCGTGCACCGGCGCCGTGGCCACGAAGAGGGGTGCCAGGACTCCCGGCACCTCCATCGGGTCGCCGCGTAGGGCGAACGGGTCGTCCGGAAGGGTCATCGACACCTGGTCGATGGTGGCCACCCGGGTCTCGGTGTTGAGCTGGCCGTTGGCGGGAATCGCCGACCCCGTAGCGGCCTGGCGGGCGGCGTTGAGGTTGACCGGGTCCCGGGCCACGAACAGGCCCACTCCGGCCGTGGCGCTCAGCACCAGGGCGAACCCCAGCAGCACTGCGGTGGCGGTACGACGGCGGGAGCGGTGCCGACGGGGGGTGGACGGGGTGGTCGTCACCTCGGGTACCCACGGCTCGGGCTCACCGTCCAGGTCCGGGTCGGCCTGGGGCGGAGGGGAGTGGGGCGAGACGTTGAGCGCATCGGTCCACTGCACGCCGTCCCACCACCGGAAGAGCCCGGGGGCGCCGGCGGGATCGCTGTACCAACCCGGCAGAGGAGCGACCGTCACGTTGTCGAGCCTAGTCGGCGTGGGCGACGGCGGCGGGCGGGAAGGAACCGGCGGGGCAGATGACCGCCGCGTTACCGCCCGGGTGATAGGCAGTAGAGATGATCTCGCGCGACCTGGCGACTGCGCTCGCCCCCCATCTGTCCTGGACACCGCAGAACGGGGACCGGTTCTTCATTCCCCAGCCCGAGATCGCCGACTCCTCGTTCACGATCAGTGACATGGTCGTCGAG
>JBBQAB010000567.1:0-3427 GCA_038198385.1 Propionibacteriales bacterium | reverse complement strand
CACGGGTCTTCCTGGGTCGCCTTCAGCGACAGCGAGACGCGCTCGCGGTCCATGTCGACGTCTAGGACCTCGACCGTGACCTCCTGGCCGACCTCGACAACCTCGGACGGGTGGTCGATGTGCTTCCAGGACAGCTCCGAGACGTGCACGAGGCCGTCGACGCCACCGAGGTCCACGAAGGCACCGAAGTTGACGATCGAGGACACGACACCCTTGCGGATCTGGCCCTTCTGGAGCTGGGTGAGGAAGTTCTGACGGACCTCGGACTGGGTCTGCTCCAACCACGCACGACGCGAGAGCACGACATTGTTCCGGTTCTTGTCCAGCTCGATGATCTTGGCCTCGAGCTCCATGCCGACGTACGGCTGGAGGTCGCGGACCCGACGCATCTCCACCAGCGAGGCGGGCAGGAACCCACGCAGGCCGATGTCGATGATGAGACCACCCTTGACGACCTCAATGACGTGGCCGGTGACGACACCGTCCTCTTCCTTGATCTTCTCGATCGTGCCCCAGGCGCGCTCGTACTGAGCCCGCTTCTTGGACAGGATCAGGCGACCTTCCTTGTCCTCCTTCTGCTGGACGAGAGCTTCGATCTCATCGCCGACGCTGACCACGTCGAACGGGTCGACGTCGTGCTTGATGGAGAGCTCTTTCGAGGGAATGACACCCTCGGTCTTGTAGCCGATGTCCAGCAGGACCTCGTCACGGTCGACCTTGACGACGGTGCCGGTGACGATGTCACCGTCGTTGAAGTACTTGATGGTCGCGTCGATCGCCGCGAGGAAAGCCTCGGGAGAGTCGAAGTCGTCAATTGCGACCTGGGGTGCTGCCTCTAGGGAGGACGTCATGTAGTAGGGCTCCGATATGGGATGAAATGGGGTGTTTCGGCGTGCTGCGGCCCGATCCGTCCCGGCCAGAGACCACCCAGAGCCCTCCCGCTCAACCTGTAAGCGGGCAGACTGGAAGAACCGACCGGACGAGCGTGACCTACTCCGTCTGAAGTCGTGCAGGCCACAGCGACGCTCCAGACTATCGCCGAGGTCGAAACAGGGTCAATCTGACCGCCCCTCGGACGGTCGACGGCTCGGGCGGTCAACGGCTCAGTGCGCCGCATCGTGCCAGGACCGGCCGACGCCCACCGACACGTCCAACGGCACCGTCATCTCCACCGCCAGCCCCATCTTGTGACGGACCAGATCCTCCAGCGCGGCCCGCTCCCCCGGTCCCACCTCGAAGACGAGCTCGTCGTGCACCTGCAGCAGCATCCGGCTCACCATCCCGGCGTCCTCCAGGGCCTTCTCGACGTCCAGCATGGCGACCTTGATGATGTCGGCGGCCGAACCCTGGATGGGGGCGTTGAGAGCCATCCTCTCCGCCATCTCCCGGCGCTGGCGATTGTCGCTCATCAGGTCCGGGAGGTAACGACGGCGACCCAGGATGGTCTCGGTGTACTCCGTCCGGCGCGCGCCGGCCACCAGCGAGTGCAGGTAGTCCCGGACCCCGCCGAAGCGCTCGAAGTACTCCTCCATCAGGGCCTTGGCCTCGGAGGTGTCGATGGTCAGCTGCTGGCTCAGTCCGTACGCGCTGAGGCCGTAGGCCAGCCCGTAGTTCATCGCCTTGATCTTGGCCCGCTCGGCGCCGCTGACCTGGGTCGGCTCGACCCCGAAGACCCGCGAGGCGGTCACGGTGTGGAAGTCCATCCCCGAGCGGAAGGCCTCGATCAGGCTCGCGTCCTCACTCGCATGGGCCATGATCCGAATCTCGATCTGGGAGTAGTCGGCCGACAGGAGCGACTCGAAGCCGGGCCCGACCACGAAGGCCTCCCGGATGCGGCGGCCCGCCTCGGTGCGGATGGGGATGTTCTGCAGGTTGGGGTCGGTGCTGGACAGCCGGCCGGTGGCGGCGATCGTCTGCACGTACGTGGTGTGGATGCGCCCGTCGTCGGCCACCGACTTCAGCAGACCCTCGACGGTCTGCTTGAGCCGGATCGCGTCCCGGTGCACCAGCAGATGG
Source organism: Propionibacteriales bacterium (assembly GCA_038198385.1). Lineage (GTDB taxonomy): Bacteria > Actinomycetota > Actinomycetes > Propionibacteriales > Propionibacteriaceae > Microlunatus. The sequence continues at coordinate 1,411 of JBBQAB010000567.1, read as the reverse complement.
GCCAGGAAGGGGTGCTCGGTCTTCGCGTAGAGGGCCTGCAGCGCGTCGGCGTCGGTGGTGTAGCCGGTCCGTGTCCGGCGGGTCTTCGGCATCCCCAGCTCATCGAACAGGACCACCTGCAGCTGCTTGGGCGAGCCCAGGTTGATCTGCTGGCCCAGCACCTCGTACGCCTGCTCGGCCGCCCGGGTCACCGTGGCGCCGAAGTCGGACTCCAGGGCCTCCAGGTGCTCGACGTCCACCGCGATCCCGGTCTGCTCCATCCGGCCCAGGGTGCGCAGCAGCGGCAGCTCGACCCCGTTCAGCAGGCTGGTGCCGTTGCGCTGGGCGATCTCGGCGTCGAGGGCGTCGGCGAGGTCGATCACCGCACGGGCCCGGACCATCGCCGCCTGCGCCGCCACCTTGGCGCCGGAGTCGTCGTCGCCGAAGTCCAGCGAGAGCTGGTCGGGGTCGGTGACTTCGGGCCCACCCTCGACCTTCAGCTCACGTTTCAGGTAGCGCACGGTCAGGTCGGCGAGGTCGAAGGTTCGCTGGTCGGGGCGGGTCAGGTAGGCCGCCAGCTGGGTATCCGACGTCAGACCCTGCAGGTCCCACCCGCGCGACCAGAGCGCGAGCAGCGGGCCCTTCGCGTCGTGCATGGCCTTGCTGACCCCGGGATCGGCGAGCCAGGCCACGAGCGCACCCTCATCCTCAGGTCCCAGGTCAGGGACGTCCACGTACGCCGCTGCGCCGTCCGCCGCGGCCAGGGCGATCGCGGCGACGTCGCCGGACCCCGAGCCCCAGTGCCCGACGACGTCCACCCCGGTGCGCGCTCCGGCCGCGTGCTGGGCCAGCCACTCCCCCAGTTCGCCCGGGGCCAGGGTGGCCCCGACCAAGTCGAAGCCGCCCTCGGGCAGCACCTCGTCAGCGTTGGGGAGCGCCTCGATCAGCCGGTCGCGCAGAACCCGGAACTCGAGCCCGTCGAACAGCTGGTGCGTGGCCTCGCGGTCCCACGGCCGCCGTTCCAGCTCGTCGACGGTCAGGTCGAGGTCGAGGTCGCGGACCAGCGCGTTGAGCCGTCGGTTGCGGCGGACGTCCTCGACCCGCTCCCGGAACGCCTCGGCCGCCTTTCCCTTCAGCTCGCCCGCGTGCGCGCAGAGGTTCTCCAGCCCGTCGTAGGCCTCGAGCCACTTGGCCGCGGTCTTGGGCCCGACCCCGGGGACGCCCGGGAGGTTGTCGCTGGTCTCCCCGACCAGAGCGGCCAGCTCGGGATAGCGGGCCGGGCTGGCGTAGTACTTCTCCTCGACTGCGGCCGGGGTCATCCGCGCGAGATCGGAGACACCCTTGCGGGGGTAGAGCACCGTGACGTTCTCGGTGACCAGCTGGAACGCGTCCCGGTCCCCGGTGCAGATCAGCACCTCGAAGCCCTGCTGCT
>JBBQAB010000566.1:0-2781 GCA_038198385.1 Propionibacteriales bacterium | reverse complement strand
TGCCCGGGGACGAGCAGAAGGCGAACGACTTCCTGATCGCCGCACGGGACTCGGGGGGAAGCGTTCCGTGGGAGCTCGGAGTAGTCGGGCTTGCCGGACCCGAGACCCTCAGGTTGCGCGGAGCCCCGTACGGGGCGGGCGTGCTCGCGGTCGGCTCCATTCTCCCCGGCAGCTACGGCATGCTGGTGGCCGACGCCGGGGAGCTGATGCAAGAGCTCGTGGTCTTGCAGCGCGAGACCGAGCGGCAGCGACACGAGCTTGTGGATGCGTCGGCCGCGCTGCGGCGGGCGCAGGCCGACCTCGTCCAAGGGGAGCAGCTGCGGGCGCTCGGGCTCTTGGTCGCCTCGATCGCACACGAAGCCAACAACCCGCTGGCGTTCGCCGTGGCCGGGGTGGAGGAGGCGGATCGGCTCTCAGCGTTCGTTCTCACCTTGTTGGATGCCTATCGTGCACGCGACTCAGGGGCCGAAAACGTCGAGGTGATCACCCTGCTCGAGGCTGACCCTGAGGCCGCCTACCTCGACGAGCTGCGGGACACCCTCGCCGACGCGCGTGACGGAATGGAACGGATGCGTACGCTGGTTCTCGATCTACGCACGTTCGCACGGGTGGACGAGGCGGGAGAGAAGCCCGTCGACCTGGCGGCCACCGTCCGAGCCACCCTGCGCGTCGGCGGAACCGCGGTTGCCGAAGGGGTGCAGGTGGAGGTGGACCTGGTCGAGGTCGCGACCCTCGAGTGCTCTCCGGCCCGGGTGAACCAAGCGGTCATCAACCTGTTCAGCAACGCCGCCCGCGCCGCCGCGCCACGAGGCAAGGTGCGCGTCCGGCTTCGGGAAGAGGCTGAGGGACCGGTCAACGAGGTGGAGGACACCGGCCTGGGGGTGCCCCCTGAGCTTCGCGAGCGCATCTTCGACTCGTTCTACACAACTTCCGGCTCCACCGGGGGCCTCGGTCTCGGACTGCACCTCGCACGCGAAGCGGCCCGGGCCCACGGCGGGGATCTGTCGGTCGACGAGAGCGAGCTCGGCGGAGCCCGGTTCCGACTGACGCTGCCCCGCCCGGCCCCGGTTCTGACCGCAGAGCCGCGAGTCAACGCCCCGAGGAACTATCGGAGCCTCACGTAGGAATACCCGCCTCACTGTCGTCTACCGTCGCCCAGCGGGGTGGGAGGAGGCGTTGCTGCGGGGGTCGTAGCGGACCTCGGGCAGTGGGGGGGCGGGGGGCGAAGGAGAGCCGCCGACCTACTCCTGGGTAGGTGATCCTCCTCGCGGAATGGGAAAATTACGAGGAGTGCCTTAAACTCAGATCGTAGAGACCTAGCCTCGGGGTCGAGCAGAGGGTGAGACATGTCGAATGCGGCGCCGCTCCACCCGGGCCGAGCGTCGACACCACGGCGTCCGACAGTGGTCATCGTCGATGACGAACCCCTGATCGTCCGCGCCTTGGAACGGCTGCTCCGCCGCTCCTACCACGTCATCTCGGTGACAACGCCTCAAGCGGCCCTAGACGCTGTCGACCACCACGATGTCGCCGTCGTGCTGAGTGACCAGCGGATGCCCGCCTTGGGCGGTGCCGAGCTGCTGACCCTCATCCGGCGCCATGACCCGCGGGTGATGGGATTGTTGATCACCGCGTACGCCGACATCGACGCGGTCGCGGCCGCGATCAACGACGCCAGCGTGATGGGTTATCTCCGTAAACCGTGGCGCGACCAGGACGTGTTGGACGCGGTGCGGCGGGCCGTGGAGGCCAACGCGGAGGTGCGCTCAGGCGCCCGAGACCGAGTCGACCTCAGGAAGCAACAGGAGATCGTCAGGGTCCTCGTCGACCACGCTCCGATCGGCGTCGCGGTCCTGGGGCCCGCACCGGACCTCGCCTTTGTCCGCCACAACGCCCCCTTCCTTGCGCTGATGTCCGGCTTGAAGAGCGATGTGGTGGGTTCGACGCCGTCAGACCTGCTGTCCCCAGAGGCGTCCGAGACAATCCACACCCTGTGTCTCCGGGCGGCGCGCAGCGGTGAGCCAGTGACGTCGCCGGAGCTCCTGTGGGCCGTGGACGGCTCCCCAGCTCACTACGTCAGCTGTACCGTCAGCCCGCTGGGGGCGACCTCGGAGGCGGAGTCCTTCGTGCTTACCGCCACCGACATCACGGCGGTGTCGAGGCTCGGGAGGACGCTCGTCGGCTCGCGGCCCGGCTGACGGCCACGCTGGATCAGATGCCTAGCGGGGTCGTCGTGGTGGACGTGGCCGGTCGCATCGTGATGAGCAACGACCTTGCTCGTCGCCTGCAGCCCAGCCTCAGTGATCTCCCGCCGTCCTCAGGGGTCGAGCCACGGCCACGCGACCCCCGCTCCGGCCGCGTGCTGCGCCCCGACGAGCTGCCACTCGCCCGGGCGCAGGCTGGTGAGCATGCGGTCAACCTCGACTATCGCCAGCAAGAGTCTGGCCGGGCGCTGGACTCCTGGATCCGCGCTTCCGCGGTCCCCTTGGTCGGCCCCGACGGCGTGATCACCGGGGCGCTCACGGTGTGCACGGATGTCAGCACTGAATATCTCGCCGAGCGAGCACGTAGCGTCTCACTCGCATCCGCGGGTCACGAGCTGCGGACCCCGCTCACCTCATTGCTGGGGTTCGCCGGCATGCTCCTAGGAGACTCCTGAACAAAGCGTGTCGTTCGGGTTTGGGTTCGAGCGGGCCGAGACGATAGGGGTGTGCAGGGTCGGTCTGAGGATCAGCGTGAGTTGCTGGATGCGGAGTCGGTGGTTGGGCATCTGGTGAGGCC
>JBBQAB010000565.1:0-4181 GCA_038198385.1 Propionibacteriales bacterium | reverse complement strand
CCGTCGGTCGGCCGCACTCGGGGCCGCGACCCCCAGGAGGCGGGCCGGGGAGCCGGTTCTGAGACGGCGGACAGGCGGGCTGCGAGCTGGTTCGGAGAGGTCGGAGAGGCGGACCGGCGGTCAGCAGATGACGCCGACCGCGTCGCGCACCCAGTCGATCAGCGCGTCGGGGTCCATGTCGGCACCCCAGCAGTCGTGGGCGCCGTTCGGGTCGTACCAGAGGGTCGCGTCGCCCCCGAGCGAGCGGTAGGTCAGGTACCACTTCAGCCCCTGGCGCGGGTTGACCCGCACGTCCTTCGCCGAGACCACGACCAGCGCTCGGGCCGCTCCGGCCCGCCTCAGGTTGCCGACCGGTGAGATCGCATTCAGCGTCTCCCGGTCGTTGACGTTCTAGAGCGGGGTGCCCCACACCTCCTGGTCGCTGGCGATCGTCTTGGTGTCCCCCCGCAGCAGGCTGGTCAGCGGGTCGACGAAGCCGTTGACGATCACGCAGACGTCGATCTCGTCCGGGCAGGTGTTCAGGGCGGTCGCGGCCAGGAAGCCGCCGGCGCTCGCCCCGAGGACGCACAGGCTCTCGGCCCGCACCGCACCGTCGCCAGACCGGAGCCAGCTGATAGCGGCCCGCAGGTCGGCGAGTGAACGGTCCCGGTTGGCCCGGCAGCCGGCGAGGTGCCGGGCGCCCTGACCGCCACCGCGGACGTGCGGGGTGCCGACGGCGAACCCGCGGTCGAGCCAGCGGCCGAGGTCGCGGTCCGCGTCGAGGTCGATGTCTAGCCCGTACGCGCCGTAGACCATCAGCAGCACCGGTCCGTCGAAGCAGGCACTCCCGTTATCGCGCCAGCGCAGGTCGAGCAGGAACTCGTAGCCGTCGTCGGAGGTGACCCGCTCGATGGTCCGGCGGGTCGAGCCGGCCAGGTGGGCGTCGGTCGCCGCGTCCTGGTTGAGGACCCGGCCCTCGACGTCCCAGTACCAGCTGAACGGCTCCCGGCCGCCGTTCAGCTCGATGGCGCCGAAGCCGACCGACGGGGTCACCGTGTTGACCGAGAGGCTGAAGAGACCCTCCGAGGACAGCAGCGGAACCGATCCGGTGGTCGAGAAGCCGGCCAGCGCGACCTTCATGATGTGCTCGGCCGACCCGTGCGCGGCGTCCGTCCGGACCCGGACGAGCGCGCAGCCGTCGCCGGACGTGACCTCCAGGGCGACTCCCGGTCCGGTGGCCGCGCGCCACCCGTGCCGGATCTCGCCGTCCTCGATCACGCTGACGACCAGCTCCCAGAACTGCTCGCGGCCGGGCCCGGCGGCGTTGACCGCCTGGGCCAGCACGGCTTCGCCGTCCAGCAGCGCGACGTCGAACAGGTCCGCGTCGTTGGGCACGCCGGGCACGGTGATGGGCGCGGGTCGCGGGGCCCGGACGTCGACCAGGTCCCACAACCGGAGGGTGCGCACGCCGTGGCTGAGCTTGACGAACCTCCGCACCGAGCACGCCCGCAGCCCCAGGCCGCCGTTGCTGCTCTGGGCGAGGACCCGGCGGGCCGTCTCGAACCCCTCGCCGACCGGCGCGAGCACCGCCCGGGTCACCCCGCGCTCGGCCCGGTCCGGTTCGACGAAGGCCACGAGCTCAGCGTCCTCGTCGCACAGGGTGATGTCGGGGTAGACGCCGGCGACGGTGCGCTGACGCACCGGACCGTCGGTGCCGGCCTGGTAGATCAGGGCGGCGTACGCCTCCCGTTCCGGCCGCCGGAAGACCGAGATCCAGCGCCGGCCCGAACCGGCGATGTCGGCCCGGGCGCGCATCCAGCCGAGCAGGTCGTCGGCCGCCGCCTCGTCGAAGTCGACCTCTTCCGAGCCCTCGACGTCCTCGGGACGTCCCGGGTCGCGGATCAGCCGACCGACCAGCAGACCGCGGTCGTCGGAGCCGATCCGCAGCCAGCCGTCGCGCAGCGGCACGATCTGGTAGCTCCTCGAGCCCGTCTCCACCTCCCTCCGCGACCGGGCGCGGGGCAGGGTGTTGACGTCCACCCCGTGCTCGCCGAGCAGGGCGCTCAGGTGCTCGCTGGTGACGTCGTCGACCCAGCCGTGCGCGGCATCCAGTCTCACGGTCGCTCCTACTGCGCGACCAGGGAGCGGAACAGCGCCGAGCGGCTCGAGACCTCAGCCGGGGTGCCCGACTCGACGAGCCGTCCGTCGGCGAGCACGAGCACCAGGTCGGCCCCGTCGATCCCGAAGCGACCGTGCGCCGACGCGATCGTGGTGATCCCGCCCATCGAGGAGCGGATCAGCGCCATGATCTGTCCCCGGTTGAGCACGTCGAGGCCGGAGGTGATCTCGTCCAGCAGCAGCATCTTGGGCCGTCCGAGCAGCGTCCGGGCGATCGCGAGCCGCTGCCGCTCACCGCCGGAGAAGGCGTACGCCGACTCCCCCACCGGCGCGTCCAGACCGGCGGCCCGGGCGGAGATGATCGACGCCAGGCCGACCTTCTCGATGATGTCCCAGCACAGGTCGTCGTCGATCCCGTCGCGGCCGAGCAGCAGGTTGTCCCGGACGGTGCCGCTGAACAGCGGGCAGGACTGCTCGATGTAGCCGACCTGGGCGCGGTACACGTCGTCGTTGCGCTCGGACAGGGGAATGCCGTCGACCAGCACCATCCCGCGGCTCGGGGTGACGAACTTCTCCAGCAGCGACAGCATGGTGCTCTTGCCCGAACCGGACGAGCCGGTCAGGGCGACCCAGGACCCGCTCGGGATGTCGAAGGAGACGTCCCGCAGTGCGTGCTCCCGGGTGCCACCCTGGCCGAAGTGGACCGAGACGTTCCGGAAGCTGACCGCGCCCCGCACGGTGTCGGGGTCACCCGGAGGCTCGATCCGGTCGAGGTCGAGCGCGGCCCGCTCCTCGGCTGTGACCTCGGCGACCGCGGTCGGTCGGACGAGGTCACGCAGCGCGAGGATGCGTTGCAGAGCCCCCAGCGTCTCGGCCATCAGCATCACGGTCTCCGCGCTGCCCGCGATCGGACCGACGATGAGCAGAGTGAACATGAAGAACGACACCAGCTGCTCGACCTGCAGTTGGCCCTGCTGGACCCGCAGCACGGCGACGCAGACGACGACGAGCAACGTGGCCTGGATGGCGACCATGACCACCGGGCCCATGAAGGCGTTGGCCTTGGCCGAGCGGTTCGAGGCGTCCTGCAGACGCTGGCTCGACGCCGTCAGCCGACGGATGGCGAACGTGTCGGCCACGAAGGCTCGCAGGGTCAGCACGGACGCCAGCGCCCGGGTGCACTCGGCCACGTACGCGCCCTGTGCCTCCTGGCGGTCGAACGAGATGCCGGACAGTCGCTTCGACGCCAGCACGATGACGCCGAGGCAACCCAGGGTCAACGCGAGGGCCGACACGGTCAGGACGGGGTCGATCAGGGTCATCTGCACCAGGGCGCCGCCTACCAGCACCACCCCGCCGAGGGCCTGGATCGGACCGCGGGCGAACACCTCGCTCATGTGCTCGGAGTCGATGCTGCAGCGGGCGACCAGGTCGGCGGTCGGGTGGTCCACGAGCTTCTCGGCCGGCACCCGGAGGGCGATGATGGCCGACTCGTCGCGGAAGGCGCGGACGGTGCGGTTGCCCGCTCGGGCCGACACCAGGTTCACAGCGGCCGTGATCCCCGACGCCAGCAGGGCCAGGCCGACCAGGGTCGCCCCGGCGGGCACGCCGGCCATCAGGTCCCCGCTCCGCAGCACCCCGACCAGCCGGCCGGCCAATGTGGGCTGGACCAGCGACACGAGCGAGGCTGCGACCGTGCCGAGGAAGGCCAGCGCCATGGCCCGGCGGTCGTAGCGCAGGATGGCCAGCAGCCGGCACAGCGGGTGGCTGGGTGGGTCGTTGAGGAGGCCGCCGATGCCGACGCCGGGGGGGCCGACGTCCTCGGCGAGCTGCGGATGGGCCGTGGTGGTCATCGGGTCCTCCCTTTCCAAGGCGGGGTGCTGGTGGTCGCGCTGCTGGTGGTGTCCGGCAGCTCAAGGGTGGGTCGGACGGGCCGGGCGACCGCTCTGGACGCATGACTTAGGCTGGTACGTAATTCTTGCCCCGGCCGGATAGGCGCCGATCGGGACGGTAGGGATTGACCGAACGTGGGGCTTGACGAGCGCGGGGCTTGACGAACGCTTGCGCATCGCATCGCATCGCAT
>JBBQAB010000564.1:0-5035 GCA_038198385.1 Propionibacteriales bacterium | reverse complement strand
GACCTCCCAGATCTCCTACTCGGCGTCCAAGGGCGGGGTGCTGACCATGAGCCGCGAGCTCGGGGTCCAGTTCGCCCGCGACGGGGTCCGGGTCAACGCTCTGTGTCCAGGCCCGGTGAACACCCCCCTGCTGCAGGAGCTGTTCGCCTCCGACCCCGAGCGAGCCGCCCGTCGGCTGGTGCACATCCCGATGGGACGCTTCGCCGAGCCTGACGAGCTGGCCAGCGCGGTGCTGTTCCTGGCCTCCGACGAGTCCAGCTTCATCACCGCCAACACCTTCCTGGTCGACGGCGGGATCAGCGGCGCCTACGTCACCCCGCTCTGAGCCCGGATGTTGAGTTCGGAGTGGATCGTGCCCCGTCGTCGTGTGCGATCCACTCCACAGCTCACCGGGAGTGAGCAGGGACCCACGTACGTCGGCGCGGATGACAGCATGAGCACATGACCTCCGAGCCCCCCGCCGGTCCGCGCCCCCTGATCGGGCTCAGCGCCTACCGAGAGCACGCGGACTGGGGGGTCTGGAGCACCCAGACCGACCTGCTCAACTCGCTCTACGCCCGGTCGGTCGAGGCCGCCGGGGGCATCGCGGTGCTGCTGCCGCCTCAGGGCGAGCCCGCCGCCGAGGTGGTTCGTCGGCTCGACGGCCTGCTCATCACCGGCGGGCCGGACGTGGAGCCCAGCCGCTACGGCGCCGAGGCCCACCCGCGGACCCAGACCCCGCGGCGCGAGCGGGACGGCTGGGAGCTCAGGCTCCTGGACCGGGCCGCGGCGTACGGGGTGCCGACGCTGGGCATCTGCCGTGGTCTGCAGGTGATGGCCGTGCACGCCGGCGGCAGGCTGGAGCAGCACCTGCCCGAGGTGGTGGGTCACGACGAGCACTCCCCCGGCGGAGATGCCTTCGGCTGGGTCACCGTGCACACCGAGGACGGCACGCAAGTCCGCCGGTTGGTCGGCACGGGGATGCAGGTCAACTGCCACCACCACCAGGCCGTGGCCACGCACCCGGGGCTGACGGCCACCGCGTACGCCGACGACGGCACGCTGGAGGCACTGGAGGATCCGGACCGGGCCTTCTGGCTCGGGGTGCAGTGGCATCCCGAACACGGGGACGACTACGGGCTCTTCCGCGGGCTGGTCGAGGCCGCGGCCCAGACCCATCACGCCCGGTAGCCCGTCGGGTCCGGGCTACGGCCAACAGCCCGGGGGCCCGAGACCCACGGCCCGGGCCCTAGCGGTCCAGCGCGGCCAGGCTCAGCTCGGGATCGCCCAGGGCGAAGGTCCGCACCGGACCTGGACCAGTCGCCGCGGTCTCGAAGCGGACGGTGACCCGCCCCAGCCCCGCCCCCCAGACCCAGCCGGAGCCCAGGCGGGTGTGGGTGACGTCAGCGCCCGGCAGCCAACGCGGCTGGGAGCGCACCTCCAGGGCGGCCACGGTCGGCGAGGTGCCCAGCGGCCCGGGCTCCGCCCTCCCCGGGGTGTCCTCGGGTCCCTCCGCGGCCGAGGATCCGGCCGCAGCGGACGGGACAGGTTCGGCCGCCGGGTCCGCCTGTTCGCTCTCGGCGCTGAACAGGTCCTCCTGGAGCAGGTCGGTCAGCCCCGCCACACCGACGCCGAGCAGCCGCAGGCCCGCGGTCACGTCCACCGTCTCCAGCAGGGAGGTGGCCACCGCGCCGATCACCTCCGCCCGGTCCGTGGCGCTGAGCAGGGTACGCGACCGGGTGAGGGTCGAGAAGTCGTGGCGTCGGACCTTGAGGGTGACCGTCCGGGCGAAGAGCCCCGCCGCCCGGAGCCGCCCCGCCACCTGGAGCGCGTCCCGCACAATCACCGCCGCCAGCTCACCGGTGTCGACGACGTCGGTCTCGAAGGTGTTCTCCACCGAGATCGACTTGGCCTCCCGCTCGGGCTCCACCGGGCGGTCGTCGCGGGCAAAGGACAGCTCGACCAACCCGTACGCGTGGCTGCGGCCGACCACCTGGGCCAGCTCGTCGGGGGAGACCCGCTGCAGGTCGGCCACCGTCTCCACCCCGATCCGCTGCAGCTTGTCCTGGGTGACCGGGCCGACCCCCGGGAGGACCCCGACCTTCATCGGCGCCAGCAGGGCGACCTCGGTTCCGGGCTGCACGATGTAGCGTCCGTCCGGCTTGCCCAGCTCGGTGGCCACCTTGGCCATGAACTTGGACGACCCGACGCCCACCGAGGCCGGCAGGCCACCAGTCGCGTCGGCGACCGCGGCCTTGAGCTCGTCCACCAGGGCTTCCAGGGCGCCGGTGGAGAAGTCGACCGGTCGGGTGGCGGCCCGCAGGTCCACGAACGCCTCGTCCAGCGACAGCGGCTCGACCAGCGGGGACAGGGCGCGCAGGATCGACATCACCTGGCCGCTGGCCTCCCGGTAGGCCGCGAACCGGCCGGCGAGGAAGGCCGCGTTGGGGCAGCGACGCCGGGCCTCGTGGGCCGGCATGGCCGACCGGACGCCGAACACCCGGGCCTCGTAGGAGGCGGTCGCCACCACGCCCCGTTGTCCGACCCCGCCGACCACCACGGGTTTACCACGCAGCGACGGCTTGTCGCGCTGCTCGACGGAGGCGAAGAAGGCGTCCAGGTCCAGGTGGAGCACGGAGGCCTCTCGTCGCACCCGCCCATTGTGCGCGGTCCCACGTACCCGTACGAGCCGACGGGTGACTGAGCAGACTTGGTGCCACTCCTCAGGTTCTCGTAATCTGAGGGACCCAGGCTCAACGCCGCCCCCGGGTGCACCCACCGGTCCAGCGGTACTCGAGCTGACGGTGACCGACGAAATCAGGGGTAACACGCATGGATATCTGGCCCGGAAGGCCCTCCCCGCTGGGGGCGAACTTCGACGGGAGCGGGGTCAACTTCGCCCTGTTCTCCGAGGTGGCGGACAGGGTTGAGCTCTGCCTGATCGACGAGGACGACGTCGAGACGCGGCTCGAGCTCTGCGAGGTCGACGGCTTCGTCTGGCACGGCTACGTGCCCGGCGTCCAGCCCGGACAGCGCTACGGCTACCGAGTCCACGGGCCCTACGACCCCGACCAGGGTCACCGCTGCAACCCGGCCAAGCTGCTGTTGGACCCGTACGCGAAGGCCATCGACGGTCAGATCGACGGTGACGAGTCGCTCTTCTCGTTCCGCTTCGAGGACAAGGCCGCGTTCAACGACGACGACTCGGCCGGCCACACGATGTTGTCGGTGGTCACCAACCCCTTCTTCGACTGGGGCCACGACCGGCCGCCCCGCCACGAGTACCACGAGACCGTGTTCTACGAGATGCACGTCAAGGGTCTGACCATGACCCACCCGGGCGTGCCCGACGAGATCCGGGGCACGTACGCCGCCGTCGGCCACCCCGCGGTCATCGAGCACCTGACCTCGCTCGGCGTCACCGCGGTCGAGCTGCTGCCCGTGCACCAGTTCGTCAACGACTCGCACCTGGTCGAGCGGGGGCTGTCGAACTACTGGGGCTACAACACGATCGGCTTCCTGGCGCCCCACAACGGGTACGCGAGGTCCGGCGTGGGCGGCCAGCAGAACACCGAGTTCAAGGCCATGGTCAAGGCGCTGCACGAGGCCAACATCGAGGTCATCCTCGACGTGGTCTACAACCACACCGCCGAGGGCAACGAGAACGGGCCCACCATCGCCTTCCGGGGAATCGACAACGCCGCGTACTACCGACTGGTGGACGAGCACAAGAAGCACTACTACGACACGACCGGCACCGGCAACAGCCTGCTGATGCGCAGCCCACACGTGCTGCAGCTGATCATGGACTCGCTGCGCTACTGGGTGCTGGAGATGCACGTGGACGGCTTCCGCTTCGACCTCGCCGCCACCCTGGCCCGGCAGTTCCACGAGGTCGACAAGCTGTCGGCCTTCTTCGACATCATCCAGCAGGACCCGGTGATCTCCCAGGTCAAGCTGATCGCCGAGCCCTGGGACCTGGGCGACGGCGGGTACCAGGTGGGAAACTTCCCGCCGCTGTGGACCGAGTGGAACGGCAAGTACCGCGACACCGTCCGCGACTTCTGGCGCGGCGAGCCGTCCTCGCTGGCCGAGTTCGCCTCGCGGATCAGCGGGTCGAGCGACCTGTACGCCCACTCCGACCGGCGCCCCACCGCGTCGATCAACTTCGTCATCGCCCACGACGGCTTCACCCTGCGCGACCTCGTGTCCTACAACGACAAGCACAACGACGCCAACGGCGAGAACGGCAACGACGGCGAGAGTCACAACCGCTCCTGGAACTGCGGTGTCGAGGGGCCCACCGAAGACCCAAAGATCGCCGAGCTGCGGGTCCGTCAGCAGCGCAACCTCCTGACCACCCTGCTGCTGTCGCAGGGCGTGCCGATGATCGCCCACGGTGACGAGATGGGCCGCACCCAGGACGGCAACAACAACGCCTTCTGCCAGGACAACGACCTGGCGTGGGTGGACTGGGACCTCGACGAGGACGCCGGAGAGCTCCTGGGCTTCGCCCAGCGGGTCGTCCGCCTGCGGCACTACCACCCGGTCTTCAAGCGTCGCCGGTTCTTCGCCGGCAGCGCCGACCACGGAGGCGAGAGCGAGCTCGGTGACGTCGCCTGGTTCACGCCGAACGGCGACCACATGGAGGAAGGCAGCTGGCACGACGGCTTCGCCCGGTCCGTGATGGTGTTCCTCAACGGCGAGGCCATCCCCGAGTTCGACCGGCGCGGGACGAAGATCGTCGACGACTCCTTCCTCGTCATCTTCAACGCGCACGGGGAGTCGATCAGCTTCACCATCCCCGAGGAGTCCTACGGCCCCGAGTGGTTCATCGAGGTCGACACCGCCTCTCCCGAGCCGGCGGCTCACTCGGCGGCGGGGGCCCAGGACGCCTCCACCGCTGCCACGGCCATGGTGACGGCCTCGACCGTCATCGAGCCCGGCACCCAGTTCGTCGTCGAGGGCCGCAGCGTCATCGTCCTGCGCAGCCCGAGGGAGAGCTCTGCGTGAGGGCGGCACGACCGGTTCCGAGCGCGACCTACCGGCTCCAGAT
>JBBQAB010000563.1:0-3129 GCA_038198385.1 Propionibacteriales bacterium | reverse complement strand
GCTGCGGCGCATCGGGGAGGGCGCGGCGATGATCCGCTCCAAGGGAGAGGCGGGGACGGGGGACATCGTCGAGGCGGTGCGCCACATGCGGCTCATCACCGGCGAGATCAGGCGGCTGGGCTCGCTGGACGACGCCAGCCTGGCCACCGCCGCCAAGGAGCTGAGCGCTCCGCTGGACCTCGTGCGCCAGGTCGCGGCCGACGGCCGGCTGCCGGTCGTGCTCTTCTGCGCCGGCGGCATCGCCACGCCGGCCGACGCCGCCCTGATGATGGCGCTCGGCGCCGAGGGCGTCTTCGTCGGCTCGGGCATCTTCAAGTCCGGCAACCCCGAGCAGCGCGCGGCGGCCATCGTGAAGGCCACCACCTTCTACGACGACCCCGACGTGATCGCCAAGGTCTCCCGCGGCCTGGGCGAGGCCATGGTCGGCATCAACGTCGAGGAGATCCCCCAGCCGCACCGGCTCGCCGAACGCGGGTGGTGATCGCACCCCTGGTCGGGGTGCTCGCCCTGCAGGGTGACGTACGCGAGCACGTCGTCGCGCTGACGGCGTGCGGCGCACGGGTGCGGACGGTCCGCCGCCCCGAGGAGCTGGTCGGGCTGGACGGGATCGTGCTGCCCGGCGGCGAGTCGACCACGATCGACAAGCTCGCCACGATCTTCGAGGTCCGGGAGCCGCTGGTCGCCGCCCTGCGGGGTGGCCTGCCGGCGTACGGCTCGTGTGCCGGGATGATCCTGCTCGCCGACACCGTGCTGGACGGGACGCCGGACCAGCAGACCTTCGGCGGACTCGACATCACCGTACGGCGCAACGCGTTCGGCCGTCAGGTGGAGTCGTTCGAGACCGACGTCGCGCTCGACGGGGTCGAGGGCAGGCCCACGCACGCCGTCTTCATCCGGGCCCCCTGGGTCGAGCGTGTGGGGCGCGGGGTCGAGGTGTGGGGGTCGGTGACGCCGCCGGGAACCTGCACCTCGCGGATCGTTGCGGTCCGGCAGGGCCCGGTGATGGCCACCTCGTTCCATCCCGAGGTGACCGACGACCTGCGGATCCACCGCCGGTTCCTCGCCCTGGTCGCCCAGACCTGAGGGCTCCGGTGGCCTGGGGCGGGACCATCCGTCGTCCGGGTGGCCCGCTGCTCGCCCGTCTAGGCCGAGGACCCGCCGAGACCGACCCGCTCGGTGACCGAGGGCCAGCCGGCCAGCACCTGGCGAACCTCAGGCCGGGACTCCCGGGCCACCGCCTCGTCGTACGCCTTCTTCAGCAGGTCGGACATCGACACCCAGCCGCCGGTCTCGGAGGATCGGACGGCGCCGAGCACCATGGCCACGCTGAGCACGTTGCCGTGCACCTCGCCCGACGGGGTCTCCCCGGTCCGCAGGGCGCGGACGAAGGCGGCCAGCGACCCGGCGATCTGCTCCGGTGCGGTGGACACGTCACCGGGCACGTCGGTGCCGTCGACCCGGGTTGCGCTCGGGGGATGGTCACCGTCCCACAGGGCGTTGCCCTGCGCGGAGGTGAGCCGCCAGCTCCCGTTCCAGGAGGTCTCCTGGCCGGGGCTGCACCAGGAGCCGTCGAAGGTGAACCGGCTGCCGTCGGCGAAGCGGAAGACCGCCACCGCGGCGGCATCGCCGGCGTACCAGGACCAGGACGGGTTGCTGGTGGTGCACAGCACCTCCACCGGCTCGCTGCTGACCAGCTCACGGGCCAGGTCGAATTGGTGGATGGCCATGTCGACCAGCAGTGGGTGGGCCATCTGGTCGCGGAAGCCGCCGAAGTGCGGGGCCTTCGCAAACGTGCAGGACGCGAGGCCCACCGGGCCCAGGACGGCCAGCTGGCTCCGGAGCTGGTCCAGGTCCCGCCAGTAGCGGCGGGACTGGGAGACCATCAGCAGCCGCCCGGTCAGCTCCGATGTTGCGACCAGGGACAGGCACTCGGCCAGGGACTCTGACAGCGGCTTCTCGCACAGCACCGGGAGTCCGGCGGTCAGAGCCTCGGTGCTGACCGCATGGTGGGCCCGCGGGACGGTCACGTTCACCACCGCCTGGGCCCCGGTGGCCTCGGCCAGCTCGGTCACCGAGCGCCCCACGGGCAGGTCCGGCCGACCGGCTTCGGCTGCGGCGGTTCGGGCCGTGTCGAGGTCCAGGTCGACCAGCCCGACCAGCTCCACCTCGGCCGAGTCGCCGATGGTGCCCAGCCAGGCCCGACCCATGCCACCTGCCCCGACCTGCAGCAGCCGCAGCGGCGGCAGGGCGTCGGTGGCCTCAGTCATCCTGACCCTCGATGGGGCAGTTGTAGTCGTGGCCGGTGAAGAAGTCGCCGGTGTCGTAGCGCAGCAGGGTGGGGACGTTGCGGGTCGGCCGGTCCGTACGGGTCCAGGTCACCCCGTTGGCGATCACCCGACGGACGTCGGGGTGGTGGTAGACGGGGAAGTCCTGGTCGCCGGGGGAGAAGAAGAAGATCCGTCCGTACCCGCGCTTGAAGGTGCAGCCCGACCGGAACACCTCCCCGCCGCTGAAGGAGGAGATGAACACGAGCTCGTCGGGGGCGGGGATGTCGAAGCTCTCGCCGTACATCTCCTGAGCCTCGATCACGATCGGGTTCGGGACCCCCTGGGCGATCGGGTGCGTCGGGTCGACGGTCCAGACCAGCTCACGGTCCTGCTCGCTGCGCCAGCGCAGCGTGCAGGTCGTGCCCATCAGGCGACCGAAGATCTTCGACCAGTGGCCCGAGTGCAGGACGAGGGGACCCATCCCGGCCAGAACGTGCTGGTGGACCCGGTCCACGACCTCGTCGGCGACTTCGGCGTGCGCGGCGTGACCCCACCAGACAAGCACGTCGGTGGCCGCGAGCACCTCCTCGGTCAGACCGTGCTCGGGCTCGTCGAGCGTCGTGGTCGTCACGGTGGCGCCGTCGCCCAGGTTGTCGACGATGCCGCTGGCGATGGTCGCGTGCATGCCCTCGGGGTAGATCGCGGCGACGTGCGGCTCGACCTGCTCGTGGCGGTTCTCGCCCCAGACCAGGACCCGTACGGGACTGGTGTCCGGCTGGGTGCTGGTGGACGCGGGGGTGCTGGTGGTCATGAGATCCCTCTCGGATGGGGTGAACGTGGTCGGCTCAGGTGGTGGGTCACT
>JBBQAB010000562.1:0-3668 GCA_038198385.1 Propionibacteriales bacterium | reverse complement strand
GAACGTGTTCTTCCTCGGCGGTCACGACGACTTCCTGATCCACATCGCTCTCGCCGACAGTGCCGGTCTGCGCAACTTCGTCCTCGACCAGCTCTCCTCCCACCCCGAAGTCGCCGCCACCCAGACCAACATCATCTTCGAGCACACCCGGGGTTCGGCCTGGTCCAAGCCCTGAGCCCGTTGGCCCACCCCGGAGCGCGCGGCGCCGACCCCACCCAGCCCTGCACGCTAACCCTGCACGGCTGCCCCGCCCAGATAGCCTCCGGCCCCGCCGAGGGCCAGCCGGATCTGTCGGACCGACTTCTCCAGAGCCAGCAGGCGGGTGTCGACGTCACCGCCGGCGGGGGGACCGTCGGGCGGCTCGGTCCCCAGCGCCACCCCGACGGAGGCCGTCATCGTGGTGCCGGGGTCGGAGATGGCGTCGACGAAGACCCCGCTGTCCTGCCCGGCATAGCTGGTCGTCGCCGGGTCGGACGTTGCGTCCAGACGCCGGTTGTCCCTCCCGCCCGGGAACTGGTCACCCGCGTCCCCCCGGTTCCGGGCGCGCTCGAGGTCTCTGGACCCATCCGCCTGCAGCAGCCCGACCAGATAGTGCGCCTCGTCGGTGTTGTCCTCCCGGGTGTCGTCGATGTGCCAGGCCAGCAGTCCCCCGCCGGGCAGGTCGGCGTCAAATCCTGTCGGCTGGCGGTTCTCGAGCAGGAAGTATTCCGTGCTGTCGGCTCCATCGCTCCACAGCCGGAACACGGTCCGGCTGGACTTCACGTCCTCGACGGCGAGCGTCTGCGCACCGGCAACGTTGGTGGTCGAGACCCAGCCCTGCTGGGCCTTGCACCAGGCGGACGGATGGGCCGGGGTGTCGCCGCCGTTGTTCCAGGAGCCGGCCGCCATCAGGCACCAGTTGCCGGCGCCCTCGGACGTGCCGTCGATGTCGTAGAGGTCGGGAAAACCGAACAGCAGGTGCCCGAGCTCGTGGGCGCTCACCCCCAGCTTCGCGTCCTCGGGGATGGTCAGGTAGGCGTAGATCTTGGCGGCGTCCGCGGCGTACTCCTGCGCCAGGACCCACTTGTGGGACCAGAGGTCACCGGAGTCCCCAGTCTCCTCCCCGCCGCGGCCGGCGTGCACGACGATGAACGCGTCGACATAGCCGTTCTCGTCGTTGTCGTAGGGTCCGAAGTCGACGCTCGCGTCCGCCGCCCGGGCGGCGTCGGCGGCGAGCACGTTGGCCCGCGGCTCGCCGGACGGTTTGCCGATCCCGAAGTTGTGGTTCGCGTACCAGGCGAGCGTCTGGGGCATGGTGAACGGACCGACGACCTCACCGGCGATCTCGACCAGACCGCCTGTCACCTCCCGGTAGTACTCGGCCACGCTGCCGGTCGGCACGACCCCGGACGAGAAGAACAGGTCGCGGAACCGCTCGACCTGCCCCGGGGCCAGGGCGCGGTCGCTGAACTCGGCCAGCACCACCACCACGCGGACGGTCCCCCGCAACGGCGTGCGCTCGGCCGCCGCGCGCCGGACCCGCCGGGCCGCGACGCCGGGCGGAAAGGCGCCGGGCGGCAGGATGACGCCGTCGTTGAAGCCGAAGTAGCGCGGGTTGGCCACGGTCGTCGTGGTGAGCGGAGCAGCGTCGGTCGCGCGCAGACCCGGCCGGGCGGCAGCCCGGAGCCGCGCCTGGAGCTGGGGACTCGAGGCCACGGCACACGGCCGGCTTTCCGCAAAACCGCCCGACTCGTGACCTGGGTGACGTGCCATCTGTTCCTCCTCCGACCCTCCCGGTGACCGGCTGCCCCGGGTTCCTGCTGCGCCGTCGCTGGTCACCTGACCTGACCAGCCCCTGTCGGGCTCGGTCTACGACCTGGCTCAGCGTCGCTCACAGCTCTGACAGTTCCGGCGGGGTCCTGGTCGCACCAGGACTCCCTCTCCGGCAGAGACGGTCCGGCCCGGCCAGATACGTGAGCCGTACTCCGGGCCGTGCCGGTCCGGCGTGCGCCGGGGCGACGGGGCCGCCGACAGGGGGCCGAAGGAGGGCCTGAAGGGAGCTGAAGGCGGCGGTGGTCGCGGTCAGGCCAGCCGGTCGACCAGCGCCGTCAGGGAGGTCACGCGGCGGCAAAGGTCAAGAAACTAGGGAACTCCTGCGGGCGTAGCCGGACCGGATCTAACCTGGCGGAGCAGGTCGTAACGACTGAGTTTCCCGGGGTGACACCTGTGTCCACGTCACCAACACGGTGCCCACCAGGCACCACCCGGGAGCTCCAGACATGCCGCGTACACCTGCCCGCATCCTCACCGCCCTGCTCGCTCTGGGGGCCCTGTCACTGTCCGCCCAGAGCCAGACCGCCGCGGCCGCGGTCCCGACCCCCAGCTCGTTCACGGCCGTGTCCTCCCAGCCGGGCCCGCGTCCCGGCGAGGTCACCATCAGCTGGAGCCAGGACGGCCGCTACACCACCGACTACGTGGTGGAGACCGGGCTGACCAGCTTCAGCACGACCGACGCCTCGTTGCCGGTGCACGCCCGGGGCTCCTCTTTCTTCAGTGTTCCCGGGAGCCAGCGCTCGATGACCCTGACCGCCGCCCAGACCGCCTCGGCGGGCGCGCCCGCCGGGTCTTCGAACCACCTCTACTTCCGGCTGCACGCCGTGAACCACACCAGCTCCGGTGACGCGACCAAGTTCTACCCCTATCTGCAGACCGTGCCCGTCGCCCCGGCCGTGCCGGTCGCCATCGGCACCCCGCTCCGGGCGGGCACCTTCAACGTCCGGACGGCCCGGGCGACCACGGACACCCGCACGTGGCTTGAACGGGCCCCCGACGTCGCCCGCAGCATCGTGGACCGCAACCTGGGCGTGGTGGCTCTGCAGGAGCTGGGCCCGGGACGTGCCGACGGACAGACCGGCACCACCAGCGGGACGGCGCGACAGACCGACAGCCTACTCACCGCCCTGTCCTCCGTCGGCGGGTCACGGTACCGGCTGACCCGCACCACGCCGTACGTGCAGGCCGGCATCCCGTCCGACACCCAGGGCATGCGCATCCTCTACGACGCCAGCCGCTACAGCCTGGTCAGCAACTGCGTCGACACCTCCTCCGACGGCAGCTACTCCGACTCATGCTCCATCAAGCTCCCGATCCGCAGCTCGGGCGACACCGAGGACAACCGGCGGCGCTCGGCGTACGCGGAGCTGGCGGACAGGCAGACGGGTGAGCACTTCTTCGTCGTCTCCGTCCACCTGGACGCCCGCCACACCTCCACCGAGAGCACCGAGAAGACCTACGACGCCCTGCGCGCGGCGCAGGTCAAAACCACCCTGGACACCATCAACACTCTGAACACGCGTCACTACCCAGTCGTGCTGGGTGGCGACCTGAACACCTGGCAGAACAACAAGGTGGGCTACACCGCCCACGACGACCTGATCGCGGGCGGGTTCTACGACACCGCGGCCGCCTCCCAGCAGGTCAACGTCCACTACACGACCCTGAACGACTTCGTCACGACGATGAGCGACCCCTCCCCCGGTTTCGGGGCCCGGCTCGACTTCCTGGGGGTCCAGGGCATCACCGGGGCCCGCTACTGGGAGAACGTGATGAAGCCGACCGACTCGGCGCGCCCGTCCGACCACAACCTGCTCGTCACCGACGTACGGCTCCCCGCGGCCGCTCCCACCCCG
>JBBQAB010000561.1:0-7201 GCA_038198385.1 Propionibacteriales bacterium | reverse complement strand
GACTGGTCATCGCTCTAGGTCTCGGACTTCGCGCGCGACACGGCCACGACATGAACCTTGAGGAGTGGTCGGTCGGCGGCCGCTCGTTTGGGGTAATCTTCGTTTTTCTGCTGCTTGCCGGTGAGATCTACACCACCTTCACCTTCCTTGGCGGCAGCGGGTTCTCCTACGCAAACGGTGGCCCCGCGCTCTACATCTTGGCCTACGGATGTTTGGCGTATGTGATGTCGTACTGGTTGCTGCCCGCCATCTGGCGCTACGCCAAGCGGGAGGCCCTCGTCTCGCAGGCCGACTTCTTCGCACGTAAGTACGGCAGCCGGAACCTCGGCATCCTGGTGTCCCTCATTGGGGTGCTCGCCATGATCCCCTACCTGATCCTGCAGCTGAAGGGCATGTCGATCATCGTCGCCGAGACGTCGTACGGCGCCGTATCGCAGACGGCCGCCATCATCATCGGCACAGTTGTCCTGACGGCCTACGTGATGGTGTCGGGAATCCACGGAGCGGCCTGGACGGCGGTCCTCAAAGACATCCTCATCCTCGCGGTGGCGATCTTTCTGGGCATCTACCTTCCTTGGCACTACTACGGCGGCATCACCCCGATGTTCCGCGCCATCCAGCAGGCGGACCCTCAGTTCCTGACGCTGCACACGCCGACGTTGGGCGTCTCGTGGTTCATCAGCACCGTGCTGTTGACCTCGCTCGGGTTCTACATGTGGCCGCACTTCTTCGGAGCGACGTTCTCGGCAAAGCACGAGCAGGCACTGCGACGCAACGCGGTGGTCTTTCCCCTATACCAGCTGGTCCTGCTCTTCATCTTCTTCGTCGGGTTTGCGGCCGTACTCAAAGTGCCTGGACTCAAGGGCACCGCCTCTGACCTGGCGCTGCTGCTGCTGTCGCGTCAGACGTTCTCGCCGTGGTTCGTCGGAGTCATCGGTGCGACCGGTATGTTGACAGCGCTCGTGCCGGGCTCGATGCTGCTCACCACCTCGGCGACCATGTTGGCCAAGAACGTGTATGCGGAGCTGCGCCCAGGGACGTCATCCGCGAACGTGATGCGGCTGGCACAGTTGCTCGTCCCGGTCCTGGCTGCTGTCGCTCTGTTGCTCACCTTCAAGGGCGGCAGCACGATCGTCGCCCTGCTGCTGTTGGGCTATGCCTTCGTCACCCAGCTGTTCCCGTCGCTGATTGCGAGCCTGCTCCCGCATAACCCGGCCACCACGGCGGGCGCCGCCGCCGGCATGGTGGTCGGCGTCGCCGTCGTCAGTTACGTGATCGTGGCGAAGCGCTCCGTCGGGAGTCTGATGCCGTTCCTTCCTGGTTGGGCGCAGACGCTCAACGTGGGCATCGTGGCCATGCTGGCTAATTTGCTCGTCCTCGTGGTGGTCTCCGCGTTGACGAAGGGTCGGCGCCAGCTGCCCGCCTCCGACGCACTCGTCGTCGAGCCGGCGGCTGGGGTTAGGCAGTGACCGACGGGGCTACCACCCCCGTCCGCGTCGATGAGACGACGCTGAACAACCGGGTGGAAAAGCTGGCTCAGGTCGGAAGCCAGCCGGGCGGCGGGATCATCCGGCCGCTGTACTCCCCCGCCTGGCGCGAGGCCCAGGACCTGGTCGGCGCGATAATGAAGGATGCCGACCTGACCGTGCGGGAAGATGCCGTCGGCAACGTCTTCGGTCGGCTGGCGGGTGACAGCGACGGGCCGGTGCTACTCACGGGGTCTCACATAGACACCGTGGTGCTTGGGGGAGCGTACGACGGGGCGCTGGGCGTTTTGTCGGCGATCGCCGCCGTGGAGGCGTGCGCGACCGCCGCCGGTCGTCCACGACGTCCCGTCGAGGTGGTCTCGCTGTGCGAGGAGGAGAGCAGTCGCTTCCCTGCGAACTACCTCGGCACGCGGGCCATCCTTGGCCTGGTGGGGGCTGACGAGCCCAGAGCGGCTGGTGGATGCCGACGGTCTCACGCTGGCGGACGCCGCGCGGTCGGTGGGACTTGACCCGGGGCGTTTCACCGAGGCGCGCCGCGAGGACTTCGACGCCTTCCTCGAACTGCACATCGAGCAGGGCCGCACTCTCGTCGACTCGGGTCTCGACGTCGGGTCGTCGACGTCATCACCGGGTTCGGCTGGATCAACGTGGTCGTTGAAGGACGCACCGACCACGCTGGCGCGACGGCCATGACCGACCGTCTGGACGCGCTGCAGGGCGCGGCGCGGATGATCACGGCCGTCGAAGGCCTCGCCCTCGCCGAGGGGCACCCGGCGGTCGGGACCACCGGTGTGGTTCGCGTTCACCCAGGTGGGACGAACATCGTGCCGGGGCGGGTGGAGCTCACCGTCGATGCGCGCCACCCGGACTCCTCGGTGCTCGACCGGATGGTGGCAGGGGTGCGCGAACAGTGCGAGGGCATCGCGGCCGAGCGCGGACTTGAGGTCAACGTCGAGCTGCTTAAGCACACCCCACCCCACCGCCTGAACGCCGACCTCCGCACGGTGCTCCAGCGGGCCGCTGACGCGTGCGGGGCAACGTCGCGTGACCTGCCCAGCGGCGCCGGGCACGACAGCCAGACGATGGGCACCCATGTACCGGCCGCGATGCTGTTCGTGCCGAGCGTCGACGGTAGGTCGCACAGTCCGGCTGAGTACAGCACCCCTCAAGCCTGCGCCCGCGGGGCGTCGGTGCTCGCCACCGCCCTGCATACCCTGGCCTGGTGACGGTCGAGGTGGACGCGAGATGACGGCTGACGCCAAAGCCGCCGGTACGCCGGCCGGGCCAGCAGCCGCCGCAGGGAGGGAGGGGCGCTACTGGTCACCGCACAATCCTGCAGGGTCCATCGGCGTGGCCAGGACGGTACTCAATCCGAGAGAGCCGTCCCGGTAGGCCTTCCCTCTGCGGATCGCTCGTCAACCTTGCCGAAGGCTGTCCCTGCTGGCCCACAGGTGCCGACTTTGCCAGCCGAGTCAAGCCCGCAAGCCGGCAGAGATGACAGGAACCTAGGAAAAATGACAGATAGATGACACGCGAGCGGGAAAAGTGACAAGTTCGCCAGGAACCTAATGGGGTTGATCGCCCCGCGTTGCTCCCACGATGGGTCGGCCGCCAGCCCGTCCGAGACGGGAGCCATACGGATCTGCCTGGCGGCCCCGGCCAACATGGCCCGGGTGTACCTGGGTGTGCCTCCGCACGCGGTCAACCTGCCGATGGCGGCCCCCTCCGCCCGCCGCAGCTACGCGACGTGGAGACGCCGGGCAACTTCGAGGCTCCTCGGGACGCCCAGTGAGAAGGGCGCTGGGACCCGTAGCCGGGGCGCGCCTATCGTGAGAGCATGCCGCTGACCTTTGCGGGAACGCTTGACCGCACGGCGCTCCTCCGAGCGACCGAGAGCCTCGCCCCGCTGGTAGCGGCGCCCGAGATTGCTGCCGCCTGGGAGCGAGAGTCGGTACTCGCGGGGATGACGGTCGGCGGGCTGACACGGCACCTCGTGAGCCAGCCCGAGTGTGCTGTGGAGTTCCTCGGCATCCAGCCGCCGCCACCCCATGCGCCGGTGGTGTCGCTGGTCGAGCTCTACCGCCGAACCGACTGGTGGACCGGCCCGATCGACGCCCCCGAGAACACCTTGATCCGGGACGACTTCAACGCCATGGCCGCCGGAGGCCAGCCGCACTCGGTTGCGATCCTCCAGCAAGCGTCCGCCGACCTCCCGGCGGCCGTCGCCGATGTTGGCCCGGTCACGTACGTGCCCTGGCAGGACTGCTCGTTGTCGACCGATGACTTCCTCGTCGTCCGGCTGATGGAGATCGTCGTGCACGCGGACGATCTGGCGACTAGCGTCGGGCTGCCGCCACCCACCTTCCGCGACGAGGTCACCCACCCAGTGGTGGGTCTCTTGGCCCTGCTGGCGGCACAGCGGCACGGGACCACGGCGGCCGTACGCGCGCTCGCCCGGGCCGAGCGGGCCGCCGGTCCTACCAGCGCCTTCCCGAGCGCATAACGTGAATCCCGCCGAGACCCAGCAGGTCAGGGCCGCCTATTCGACGGTTGCCTTCGCCTACGAGCAACGGCTGCCTGACACCAGTTTCGAGGACGGGGTCGACCTGGCGATGGTGCAGCATTTTCTCGCCGCTGTCGGGGCCGGCGCGGCAGCCAGGGTTCTCGACGCCGGCTGTGGTGCCGGTCGGATGCTCTCCTACCTCCACGAGGTCGACCCGACGCTGCAACTCGCCGGCGTGGACCTCGCCCCGGGCATGGTCGGGCGGGCTCGGGCGAACCATACGACGCAGCGGATCGAGGAAGCGGACCTTTCCGCCCTCCCCTTCGGTGAGGGCGACTTCGACGGGGTCCTCTCCTGGTACTCGGTGATCCACACCCCGGTCGCCGACCTCGCGGTCGTCTTTGCTGAGCTGCGGCGCGTTCTCCGCCGGGATGGCCAGCTGCTCCTCGGTTTCCACGCGGGCTCGGACGAACGGAGGGTTCGGGACGTCTTCGGCCACCAGGTGGACCTCACGGTGCGGCTACACGACCCTCGGCGAATGGGCGAGGCCCTGGTTGCCGCCGGGTTCGAGGTCACGGCCCAGCTTGTCCGCGCAGCACGGCCGGTCGAGCGGAACCCCCAGGCGTTCGTGCTGGCGACCCGGCTCTAGCCGCCCGGGGCTATGCCGCGCGCCAGCCGGCTCAGCGACCGTCCGCAGCTCTTCCTGGGCCAAGGCGATGAGCCGGTCCCGGCCGGGGGCCGTCCCTGCCGGCCCGTAGCCGGCCGGAGTCGGGCACGACCGTTACCTCCAGGCGAAACCCCGGAACATGTTGTCCAGCCCCTTCGAGATCACCTTCGCCCGGAACCACCGTGAGTGCCCGAGGACGGCGACCTAGCGCTGGAGGAGGGTCGCCGCTCAGAGCAGTTCGACCCGTTCGCGGTAGGGGTCGAGCCGGGCGTCGGTGGGGTCGAGCTCGGTCACGATGAGGTCGACCTCCTCCACCGCGATCGAGCGGACGGCGGACCGTTGGCCCAGCTTCGTGGCGTCGACCGCCAGCACGGTGTACTGGCCGGAGCGGAGCAAGGCCCGCTTCATCTCGACCTCCTCGACTGTCGGCTCCATCGTCCCGACCTCGGGGTCCAGGGCCATGGTGGACAGCACGGAGCACGACACCGAGAAGCTGTCGATGGTGCGCTGGGCGACCGGTCCCAGCAGGCTCCCGGTGCGGGGCTCGAGCTCTCCGCCGGAGAGAAAGGCCCGGACGTGGTCGCGGGACTGGAGGACCTGGAAGGCGGGGATCCCGTAGGTGACCACCAGCAGGTCCGCGACCGGGTGGAGCTCCTCCACGAACCGGAACACGGTGGTCGAGCCGTCGACGGCGATCGACTCGTGCCCGGTGACCACGGTGCCCAGCTTTTCCGCGATCCGGCGTTTGGCGGTCAGGGCCCGGGACTGGCGTACGGCGAACTCCTGGATCCCGACCGGCACCGCGCCGCCCCGGACGAGGCGGGCCAGGCCTTCGCCTTCGAGCCCCCGGAGGTCGCGGCGGATCGTCATCGGACTGACGTCGAGCTGGTCGGCCGCGCCGGCGATGTCGACCCGGCCCAGGTCACGCAGCTGGTCGAGCAGCGTCTGGCGCCGCTCCTCAGCGGCCAGGGACCCGTCCAAACCCATCTGTCCACCTCTCTGTCCGACGCGTACGCCCGAGTCGTCACCCGCATGGTCCGGCCGCCACGGACCCGGCCAACAAAGTCATCATATGATAACTTCACAGAAGTTAACATCACCGCCACGTCGGGCCGAAGGAAGGTAGAACTGATGACCACGCGTCGTCTGGACCGCAAGCTGGAGAACATCGCCGCGGGGCGCTACACCCCCGCCGACTTCGCGATTGCCGACGCCAAGGACGGTGACATGGCGTTCGGGCTCACCGCTCCGGGCCCGCGCCCGGGCGCGCCGGGCCTCTTCCGCAGCCGGCAGGACTACCTCGATGACATGCGCGGCCAGGTGGCCCAGGGTGATCTGGACATCCTGCTGTGCTCGGCCAGCAACGGGGAGGTGCTGACCAACGACGGCTCGCTGGGCGAGGACGTCACCCTGGCCGTCCGCGCCAACGACACCACCGACATCTGGAACCAGCGCGGCGGCAGCTATCCGAAGTCCAAGGCCCGCCCCTTCCGCACGGTCAACCTGCAGGCGATCAAGCCCTTCTGCGACCTGGTGCTCTACGCGGTCACCTTCAACCACGACCTGGACCACGACCTCGCCGCCGTGCAGGCGTACGGGGAGTTCCGTCGGGAGGCCGCCGCCCTGGGCATCCGGCACTTCCTGGAGGTCTTCAACCCGAACGCGCCGCAGCACCTGGCCCCCGAGCAGGTCGGGGCGTTCGTGAACGACTCGATCACGCGGACCCTGGCCGGGGTGACGCGGTCCGAGCGGCCGCTGTTCCTCAAGCTCGCCTACAACGGCGGGGCCGCCCTGTCCGAGCTGGTGCAGGCCGACTCGTCCCTGGTCGTCGGCGTCCTCGGTGGTGGGGCCGGCACGACCCGCGACACCTTCGAGCTGCTGGCCCGCAGTGAGGCCCACGGTGCCCGGGTGGCGTTGTTCGGTCGCAAGATCCAGCGCGCGGACTCCCAGCTGCGGCTCGTCTCGCTGATGCCGAAGGTGCTGCGCGGCGACCTGACCCCCGCCGACGCCGTACGCGCCTACCACGAGGCCCTGGCCGAGGACGGCGTCATTGCCACGCGCACGCTGGAGGCCGACCTGGAGGTGACCGACCCGGTGCTGACCGCCGAATGAGCGCGCAGCCACGGGCAGGAGTCCTCTGCGCCGGGACGGTGCTGGTCGACGTGGCCAAGATCATCGACTTGTACCCCGCCCCGGAGCACGTCGCCATGGTCGGCGAGGTCAGCGTCAGCACCGGCGGCCCCGGCCTGAACATGGCCATCGACCTCCGGCTGCTGGGCGCCGACTTCGGCGTCAGCGTGCTGGGTGCGGTCGGCGACGACGCCCACGGCGAGCTGATCCGCTCCGAGTGCGCCCGGCTCGACCTCGACACGACCGGTCTGGTCACCCTGGCGGGCCTGCCCACCTCGAGCACCGACGTGATGATCGAGCGGGAGGGTGGCCGACGGACGTTCTTCCACCGGCAGGGCGCCAACGGCCGACTGGACTTCGCGGGACTGGACCTGGCCGCCTCGCCGGCGAAGATCCTGCACGCAGGATCCCCGG
>JBBQAB010000560.1:0-5108 GCA_038198385.1 Propionibacteriales bacterium | reverse complement strand
GTCGGCACCGTGGTGCTGCTCGTGCTCGCCGCCGGACTGGTCACCCTCACCACCCGCACCACGGCCCTGGTCGAGGTGGTGGTCCGGCTCTGCGGGCCGCTGCGCCGGGTGGGCGTGGACCCGGAGCGGGTCGGCCTGATGGTCGCCCTGGGGATCCGGTGCGTCCCGGTGGTCATCACCCTGGCCGAGCAGGTGCGCGACGCCCAGCGCGCCCGCGGTCTCACCGCGAGCCCCCGGGCCTTCGCCGTGCCGCTGGTCGTCCGGGCCCTGCGGCACGCCGACGGGCTTGGAGAGGCCCTGGTCGCGCGCGGCGTGGACGACTGAGCGTCCGCACCGGTGGGTGACCCCGACCGTGGTCGCGGCCCGCCCGACACCACACCCGCAGGGGACCCGAACGGCGAACGCCCGCACCGAGGACCGGTGCGGGCGTACCGGCGAACAGAGAGGCCGGCTCAGCGGACCTTCCCCGGCAGCGTGCCGTCCAGGACCAGGCTGGCGCCGATTCCGAGCATGAACACGTCCTTGCTGATCCCGAGCCCGGCCGGCGTCGGCCAGACGCTGCCCGGTTCGTGCAGGGCGGGGGTCCGCAGGTAGAGCCCGACGAGGCCGCCCGAGAAGGCGGTCAACGCGGCCCCGGCGAGCGCCCGGGGAACGAACGGCACCAGCAGCGCCGCGCCGGTCGCGATCTCGGCCACGGCGAGCAGCCGGAGGAAGTGCGTGGGCTGCAGCTTGGCCAGGAACGGGTAGGCACCCACCGCCATGCCGTGGGTCCCGGCGGCGGTCTCGGCGTCGCCGCCCCATTTCTGGAGGCCGCTGTGCAGGACGAAAGCGCCGGTCGCGAGACGTTCGGGCAGCCGGGTGAGGAGAGAGCGGAAAGGCACGGGGGCTCCTAGAGGAAAGCGAGCCTCGAGCCTCGCCGGAGATGGTTAAGATGTCAACCACTCGACCTCTGTGACCACCGTGACGCGGCTCGATCCGCTAGCGTCCCCCCATGGGATTCACCCGGGCGGAGCTCGCCTCCTACCAGGACCGGAGCGTCCCCGACCTGGCCGGTCCGGGGCTACGGCTGCTCTTCGTGGGGATCAACCCCGGGCTGTGGACCGCCGCCACCCAGACCCACTTCGCCCATCCGGGCAACCGCTTCTACCCCGCCTTGCGGCTGGCGGGGATCCTGGAGACCGACGTCGACCGGGCCGAGGGGATGAGCGACGCGGACCGGGCCGCCGTGCTGGCCCGGGGTCTGGGTCACACCAACCTGGTCAACCGGGCCACCGCCCGGGCCGACGAGCTGTCCGCCGACGAGCTCCGCGCGGGTCGGCTGCGGCTGGAGGTCTTCGTCCGGGACCACCGGCCGGTCGTCGTGGCGATCGCCGGGATCACCGCCTACCGGACCGCGTTCGCCCGCCCCCGGGCCCGGGCCGGTGAGCAGCCTGAGCGGCTGGAGGGGGCGCGGCTGTGGGTGGTGCCGAACCCGAGCGGGCTGAACGCGCACGAGACGATCGCCAGCCTGGCCCAGGCGTACGCGGAGCCGGCCCGCGCGGCCGGGATCCTGCCCGCGGCCTGAGCCGGAGCCTGGCTCACGGGGAGCGCTGGGAACATAGCGAAGCCGCTGACTGCCTGCTCGGGGGTTCAGGTAGTCAGCGGCTCCACCGAGGTAATCGTCGCTGCGGGGCCGGTCGTTACCGCGGCCCGCGAACGTGACCATGCCGTGACCGACACGCCGCGACACGCCAGGCCGGCCTAGGGTCGGCGACCCGGCTGACGGGGCTTCCGGCGCCTCTCGTACAGCCAGAACAGCGGGCCCAGCACGACCAGGCAGCCGAGGAAGACAGCGATCCCGGTGCTCAGGGAGCCGGTGCGGACGATGGCGATGGTGCCGCCGACGGCGCAGAGCAGGGACAGCAGCCAGAGACGCCCCTGCTGGGCGAGCTGACGACGGATCTTGGGGTCGAGGGCCACCAGCCGAACCTACCCGGCGCAGGCGCAGGGAGGGTGAGACGCTCCCGGGGGTGCTCGGGGCCGTGTGCTGAGATAGCCGACATGAGCTCACGCGCGTTGGACTACCCGATCCACGAGCAGACGCTGGCCAACGGGCTACGCGTGGTCGCCAGCCCCGACCACGGCGCACCGGTGGTCGCGGTCAACCTCTGGTATGACGTGGGGTCGCGGCACGAGGAGGCCGGCCGGACCGGCTTCGCGCACCTGTTCGAGCACATCATGTTCCAGGGCTCGCGTCAGGTACCGACCGGTCAGCACATCGCCCTGCTGCAGGCGGCCGGAGCCTCGGTCAACGCCACGACCTGGTTCGACCGCACCAACTACTTCGAGACCCTGCCCGCGGGCGGCCTTGACCTGGCCCTGTGGCTGGAAGCCGACCGGATGGGCACCCTGCTGGAGGCTCTTACCCAGGAGAGCCTGGACAACCAGCGTGAGGTGGTGAAGGAGGAGAAGCGGCAGCGCTACGACAACGTCCCTTACGGCGACGTGATGCAGCTGCTGAACGGGCTGACCTTCCCCGCCGACCACCCGTACGGGCACACCACGATCGGCTCGATGGAGGACCTGAACGCGGCCACCCTGGCCGACGTCCAGACGTTCTTCCGGACCCACTATCTTCCCAACAACGCGGTGCTCTCGATCGTGGGGGACGTCACCCCCGAGGACGCGTTCGCCCGCGCCGAGACCTACTTCGGCGGGCTCGCCGCCGGCCCGGTCCCGCCGAAGCCCAGCAACGACCCGCTGGCGGCCCTGTCGGGCACCGAGCGCGCCGACGCCTCAGCCGACGTGCCGGCGTCGGCGGTCTACCTGGCATGGCGGCTGCCCCCGCGCGGCACCCCGGTCTTCGACGCCCTGGACCTGGCCTTCGGCGTGCTGGGGCACGGCCAGACCTCCCGGCTGCACCGGCAGCTGGTCCGCCAGGACGAGATCGCCGAGAGCGCCTCGGCCAGCGCCACCGGCCTGATCGGGGGGTCGACGGCGTTTGCCTCCGCCCGGGCCCGGGACGGAGTCTCCTGCGAGCAGCTGGAGGCGGCCCTGGTGGCCGAGGTGGACCGGCTCGACACCGAGGGACCGACCCCCCAGGAGCTGCGCCGGGCCAAGGCGCAGTACGAGCGCCAGTGGCTCCACGAGCTGGCCCGGGTCGACTCCCGGGCCGACGCGTTCGGCGAGTACGCCACCCTCGAGCACGACCCGACCCTGGTCAACCGGCGCATCGCCGACCTCGACGCGGTCGACGCCGACCAGGTCGGCGCCGCCGTCGCACAGTGGATGCGGTCGGACCAACGCGCAACCTTGACCTACCGGCAGGAGCCCTCATGAGCAGCCTCCCCCAGCCCCGGATCGGCCCGCCCGCGGTCTGGTCCTTCCCGACCCCGGAGCACAGCCGGCTCGACAACGGGATCGAGGTCCTCGTCTACCCGCTCCCGGGCCAGCACCTGGTGTCGGCCCAGCTGGTCCTGGACCTGCCGCTGAACGCCGAGGACCGGGCGGTGGAGGGCGTGGCCACCGTCGCCGCCCGCACGCTGGACGAGGGCAGCCTGACCCACCACGGGGAGGAGTTCGCCGAGCTGCTGGAGACCGAGGGTGCGGGGCTGGGCATCGACCTGACCCTGTCGGGCACCCAGGTCGTCCTCGACGTCCCCGTCTCGCACCTGGACCGGGCCCTCGAGCTGTTCGCCGAGGCCGTCACCGAGCCGGCCCTGACCGACGCCGACGTGGACCGGCACGTCCAGCTGCGGCTGGCCCAGATCGAGCAGGGCCAGGCCAACTCGGCCCAGACCGCGACCACCGCGTTCCGGGCCGCCCTGTTCGACGGCACCTCCCGGGCCGCCCGGATGAACGGCGGCGAGTCCGACACGGTGGCTGCGGTCACCCCCGAGGCCGTACGCCGCTTCCACGCCAAGCACTACGGCCCGGCCGGGGCCACCCTGGTCCTGGCCGGCGACTTCACCGGAGACCCGGTCCCCCTGGCCCAGCGGTGCCTGGGAGGCTGGTTCAACCCCGGTCAGCGTCGGGTCCCCTCCGAGGTCCCCGCCGGCACCGGCCGGCGGGCCCTGGTCATCGACCGGCCCGGGGCCGTGCAGGCCGACGTCCGCTACGGCGGTCTCGGCATCGACCGGCTCGACCCGCGCTGGGCCGACATCAGCGTCTCCAGCTACGCCATGGGGGGCGGCTTCCTGTCCCGGCTGAACGCGACGCTGCGCGAGGACAAGGGCTACACCTACGGCGTACGCCTCGGGTTCGTGCCCATGCGCAGCGGCGGCACCTTCGCGGTGCAGGGGTCGTTCCGGACCGAGGTGGTCGTGGACGCCCTCGCCATCACCCGGGAGCTGCTCGAGGTGGGCTCGGCCCCGTTCACCCAGGTCGAGGTCGAGGACGCGGTCAACTTCTACGTCGGCATCTCCCCACTGCGCTACGCCACCGCCGACGGGGTGGCCGACCAGGCCGCCGCCCAGGTGCTCGGCGGACTGGGCGAGGACTACGTAGACCGCAGCCTGGCCCGCCTGCGGGGCGTCACGCCGGGGTCGGCCCAGGAGGCGTACGGCTCCCTGGTCCGGCTGGCGGACCTCACCCTGGTGGTGGTGGGTGACGCCTCGGTCATCGCCGAGCCGCTCCGGGCTCTGGGGTTCGACAACCTCGAGGTCCGCTCCCGGCCCAGCTGAGCCCCCCCAGCCAGTGCCATGCGGACAGCCCACCCGAGCGGCCCACCCGTTCAGCCCACCCGCACGGCTCCCGCCAACGAACAGCCCGCGCCCCCGGCCGAAGCCGGGGACGCGGGCTGTGAGGTTCGACCCGCCGTGGACTACTGGCCCAGCGCCCGCAGCGCCCGCTGCACGGCCGCCTCGGCGGCCTTGGTCTGGGTCTGGTAGGTGCCCAGGTCCCCGGCGGTGAGCGCCTTCTGGGCCGCGGTGAACGCCGCCTCCGCCTCGGTCAGGGCCTTGGTCGCCGCCGGGTTGTCCACCTTGCCCGTGCCGGTGTTGGTCGGCGTCTCCCCGGTGGGGACGGTCACGGTGCCCTTGAACACCTGGCTGAGCGCGGCCTGGAGAGTGTCGCCGATGCCGACCTGCTGTCCGAAGCGGACGACCACGAATCGCAGCGCCGGGTAGGAG
>JBBQAB010000559.1:0-6380 GCA_038198385.1 Propionibacteriales bacterium | reverse complement strand
CGGGGGAGGCCTTCGGCGACCCCCTGGCTCAGCCCACGCCGGCGGCGATGAGCCCGGAGCCCGCCGCGACCAGCCCGACCGTCAGCAGCAGGCCCCCGACGGGGACCAGCAGCCTGAGCCTGTTGGGGCGGGCGGGTTGGCGTCCGAGGACGCTCAGGAAGAAGCCGGCCGGCATCACGACCGCCGCCCACAGCACCAGGTCGGCCAGACTCCGGCTCCAGCCGGGGACCGGCACCCCCACCAGCAGCAGCCGCACGACGAGGCCGAGGATGACGAGCACGCCGGCGTGAGCGTGGCCGGCGCGGAAGTAGCTGCGCTGCAGGTCGTTGGTGGGCACGGCGCCGTTCACCACCTTGAGCAGGAACGTTCCCCCGTACGCGATGCTCACGACGACGAGCAGGACAACTCCGCTCGACACGGTCCAGCGCGAAGCCGACGTAACCGACCCCCGCCTCCAGAAAGCCCCCGCCGCTCTCCCGGATCGCTACCAGCCGTCGGCCGAGCTCGGCGAAGCCGTCGGCGGCGATGGCGGTCAGCAAGCAGGTAGGCGTAGAGGGCCCTGACATTCACCTGGGGTGACTCGTGCCGGCTCGACTGCAGGAACCGACGAGCCGCACGCGGGAGCGTCCGCTCGTGCGGGTTGACCACCGGGCTGATCAGGACCACGTCGCTGAGCCCGCGGCGGCTCGCCAGGTCGGCGACGATCTGGGCCCCATCGTGCCCGACCAGGACCGGGTCCGCCAGGCCCAGGTCGTCGAGAGCCTCGCCGACCAGGTCGGCCTAGTCGGGGATGCTCATCGCCTGCTCTGGGTGCGGGACGCCGCCGAACCCGGGAAGGTCCAGGGCGACGACAGGCCCGAGCTCACGTAGCTGGGGGGCGAGGCGCTCGAAGTAGTTCGACGCGACCCCGAGGCCCGGTACGAGCACGAAGGTCCGGGTTCCCGGATGCCCCACGCTGCTGACCCGGGCGTAGACCGGCGCCCGGGTGACCCGACGCACCGTCACCGTGGCGTCCGGATCGGCTTCGTGGGCGCGGCCCAAAGGCTCCGAAGCGGGCTTTGAACCGGGCCCCGGCCCGGCCCGGCCCGGGCTGGTCCCCCACTCCCGCTCCCGCGGTGGTCAGTGGCCGAACGAGTCGGAGTCGACGACCTCGTCCTCACCCCGGTCGAGCTCCGACAGCTGGGCCAGGTCGTCCGCGGAGAGCTCGAAGGTGAAGATCGACAGGTTCTGGGCGATCCGTCCCGGGACGGAGGAGCGGGGCAGGGCAACCAGACCCAGCTGGTAGTGCCAACGCAGCACCACCTGGGCCGGAGTCATGTCGTAACGCTCGGCCACCGACACGACCACGGGGTCGTTCCGCAGCTCGGTGCTCGCGGCGCCGAGCGGGCTCCAGGACTCCGTCGCGATGCCGTACTCGTCGTGGTAGGCGCGGCTCTCCAGGCGGGTGGCGTACGGGTTGAGCTGGATCTGGTTCACGTCAGGGCTGATGCCGGTCTCCTCGTACACCCGCCGCAGGTGGGCCGGCTTGAAGTTGGAGGTCCCGATGGCCCGCAGCCGCCCATCTTGCCGCAGCTTCTCCAGTCCGCGGACCGCCTCGACGTAGCCGTCCTGGTCCGGGTTGGGCCAGTGGATGAGCAGCAGGTCGATGCTGTCCAGCCCGAACCGGGCCAGGCTCGCCTCGTACGCCTTCTCGACCCCGTCGACGCTGTGCCACCGACGGTTCAGCTTGGTGGTCAGGAAGATCTCCGACCGGTCCACCCCCGACTCCCGGATGCCCTGCCCGACCGCTTCCTCGTTGTCGTAGTTCTCCGCGGTGTCGATCAGCCGGTAGCCGGCCTCGATGGCGAACCGGACCTGGTCGACGCAGTCCTGGCCCTGCAGAGGCCAGGTGCCCAGGCCCAGGGCGGGCATCTGCGCTCCGTGGGTGAGCTTGCGACCGGGGGCAGGCAGGGGCATGGTGGGCCTCTCGAGTCTCCGAACCGACGGGCGAGACGCCGACGGTAAGGCTGCCCATCCTTCTACAGCACCCTCCGGTTGCCCCCGGAGGGGGTTCAGCCCCCTTGTTGCCGGAGGGCCTCAGCCTGCTTGTTGCCGGAGGGCCTCAGCCCCGGGGCAGGGCCCAGAGGTGTCCGGAGCGGGCCGCGAGCCCGTCGGCCAGCAGCGAGGCCAGGCAGCGCTCGGCCTGCACCCGGTCCGGCCAGGCGGCGGTCAGCTCCTCCTCGGGCACGGGGTCGTCGTCGGAGCGCAACAAAGCCAGCAGGGCGCCGCGACACTGGCGGTCGGTCCCGTCGTAGCTCCGGGCTCGCCGCGGCGGGCCCCCCGACGCCGGGTAGCCGGCGGCCCGCCACGCGCACCGCTCCGCCACGGGGCAGGACGGGCAGCGGGGGGTCCGTGCGACACAGACCAGGGCGCCGAGCTCCATCGACGCCACCGCCCAGCGGGCAGCCCGGGGGGCGTCCGCGGGCAGGAAGGCGGCGCCCAGGTCCCGTTCGGCCCGGGTCTGGGCGGTCGGCGGCTGGGCCTGTCCCCAGGCCACCCTGTGCAGCACCCGCCGGACGTTGGTGTCCAGGACCACCTCGCGCCGCCCGTAGGCGAAGCTGGCGATCGCCGCTGCGGTGTAGGACCCGACCCCGGGCAGGCTGAGCAAGGAGTCACGGTCGGAGGGAACCTCGCCGTCGAAGCCCTCCGCGATGGCCCGGGCGGCCTGGTGCAGCCGCAAGGCCCGGCGGGGGTAGCCCAGGCGACCCCAGGCCCGTACGGCGTCCCCGGGTGAGGCGGCGGCCAGGGCGTCGGGCGAGGGCCAGCGCTCCATCCACTGCCGCCACGGCTCCCGCACCCGTTCGACCGGGGTCTGCTGGAGCATGAACTCGCTCACCATCACCGCCCAGGCGCCGACGCCCGGGGCGCGCCAGGGCAGATCGCGGGCGTGGGCGTCGTACCAGGTCAGGATCCCGTCGACGATCGCCTCCCGCGCCTCGCCGGTCGGGGTGATCACCTCGGTGGCAGACACCGGCTCACCGTACCCGCGGCTCACCGTACCCACGGCCCCGCGGCGTACGGCGTGGCTGCTGAGCCACGGCGACCGGCCTGCCTAGGGTCGTCCCATGAGCAGCGTTCTGCATCCGGTGGGGCCGGAGCCGAAGCCGACCTATTGGGCCCGGCGGATCCTGGTCGTCGCCGCGGTCGTCGTGGTCCTGGCCGTGGTCATCGCCCTCATCACCAGCGTGAGCGGGTCCTCCACCGTGCAGGCGAACCCGTCGGTCCCGGCGTCGGCGCCGCCGGTCGTCGCCACCCCGAGCGGCGCGGCCTCCGCGACCGCCTCCGTCGTCTCGTCTCCGGCTCCGGTGGCGAGCACCTCGGCCAAGGCCTCTGCCGGTCCGAGCGTCTCGGCCCAGGCCTCCGGCACACCGAGCGTCTCAGCCAAGCCCAAGGGCCCGGTGGCCTGTGCCCCGGCTGACCTGCGCACCACGCTGCGCGGCAAGCAGAGCCTCAAGGCCAAGCAGGCCGACACCTTCTCGCTGTCGGTGATCAACGGCGGTACCGAGCCGTGTGAGCTGGCGTTGACCGGTGACGTCGTCGAGCTCACGATCTACTCGGGCACGGACCGGATCTGGAGCACCGACGACTGCTCGACCGCGGTCCAGAAGCACACCCGGACCCTCGCACCTCAGCAAGCGCTGGAGTGGACCCAGGTCTGGGACGGCCGGCGCTCGAAGCCGGGCTGCGGCCACCGGCCCGAGACTCCCAGAGCCGGCACCTACGTCGCCACCGCTCAGCTCAAAGGCGCCAAGCCCGTCCAGCTCCGGGTCGTGCTGCGCGGCTGATCCACCGGCGTACGGGCCCACCGGCGTACGGCGCATCGGCGTACGAGGTCAGGGCGCCAGGGCGGAGAACCCGGATCAGCGGCGCCGGGTCGAGGAGCGGACCACGAGCTCGGGCACGTGACGGACGGCGGTCTCGGTGGGTTCCTCGGACAGCGTGCTCAGCACGAGCGACATGATGTCGTCGCCCAGCCGGAGAAAGTCCTGACGCATGGTGGTGAGCGGCGGCTCGAGATGCTCAGCCTCGGGGACGTCATCGAAGCCGACGACGCTGATGTCGTCCGGGACGGTGAGACCGCTCTGCCGCAGGGCGTGCAGGCAGCCCACCGCCATCTGATCGTTGGCCGAGAAGATCGCCGTGGCCTGGGGGTGCCGGGTGGCGAGCTCCCGTCCGGATCGGTATCCGCTCGCCGGAGACCAGTCACCGCTCACCGGCGGGTGGGCGACCAGCCCGTGCTCAGACAACGTGTCCCGCCAGCCACGCTCGCGCTCGGTCGCGTCCATCGCATAACTGGGCCCGGCCAGGTGCAGGATCTCCCGGTGCCCCAGCCCGATGAGGTGCTCGGTGGCGAGCCGGGCCCCGGTGTAGTGGTCGATGGAGATGCTGGGCCACGGGCTCAGCCCGGCCGACTCCACCGCCACCACTGGGGTCTCGAACTCGATGCCCTGCAGGCCGAGGAGCAGCTCGCGGCGGGAGATGACCAGGACCACCGCCTCGACTTGCTGTCCCAGCAGCAGGTCGACCGACGCCTGCAGCGAGGCGGGTTCGGCGTTGGCCGCGGTTGAGACGGTGACCGAGTACTGGGCGGTGCGGGCGGCCCGGGTGAAGCCGATGACGGTGCTGGAGGGGCCGTAGTCGGGGGAGCCGGTCGTCAGCAGGCCGAGGTTGCGCGACCGCCGGTTCACCATGGCCCGCGCCGCCAGGTTGGGCCGGTAGCGCAGCTGGGCGACGGCCGCCCGGACCTTCTCGCGGGTGGCCTCGCGCACGTTCGGATGTTCGTTCAGCACCCGGGAGACGGTCTGATGGGAGACCCCGGCCAGCTTGGCGACGTCGAAGATGGTCGCGTTGCGGGCGCGTGGGGCCGGGTCAGGCACGGTTCCTCCTGGTCTCGGGCTCTGGTCGGGCGTTTCGAACCCGGGGCTGAGGCGGGCACTCCCGGCCGGGGTGCGGCCGGGTCGGTCCGCACCGAAAGATGGTTCGGGTGCCGATGTTATCGGCAACAAGAATTTTCGCAACAGTTCGGCAGCGGCCCGCAAAGAGAGGTTGCTCAGCGTGGAATTCCGGTTTATGCTCTTCGGGCGGCTATCTGTTAGCGCTAACATCAGCCGGTCGGCAGCGTTACCTTGACGCTGTCACGGCTACCCACCGCCCTGCGGGGCGGAACCCCGAAAGGAAGCTCGTGACAACAACGAAGTTCGTGGCTGGTC
Source organism: Propionibacteriales bacterium (assembly GCA_038198385.1). Classification (GTDB taxonomy): domain Bacteria; phylum Actinomycetota; class Actinomycetes; order Propionibacteriales; family Propionibacteriaceae; genus Microlunatus. The sequence continues at coordinate 1,131 of JBBQAB010000559.1, read as the reverse complement.
TCGCGGCAGCGACCGCGCTCGCGCTCAGCCTCACCGCCTGCGGCGGCGGCACCCGGGCCGCCGGTGGCGCGGCCGAGACCCCGGCCGCCGGCAGCAACAAGGGCGCCCTGGTTGGCGTGGCCATGCCGACCAAGACCTCCGAGCGCTGGATCGACGACGGCAACAACGTCAAGGCCAAGCTCGAGGGTCTGGGCTACAAGGTCGACCTGCAGTACGCCAACGACAAGGTCCCCGACCAGCAGCAGCAGATCGAGTCGATGCTGAACAACGGCGCCAAGGCCCTGATCGTCGCCTCCATCGACGGCACCGCGCTCACCCAGCAGCTCAAGGACGCCGCGGACAACGGCGTCAAGGTCATCGCCTACGACCGGCTCATCAACGGCTCGCCGAACGTGGACTACTACGTCACCTTCGACAACCAGAAGGTCGGCGTGCAGCAGGGCACCTCGCTCCTGACCGGTCTCGGCATCCTGGACGCCGGCGGCAAGGACACCGGCGCCAAGGGCACGAAGAACATCGAGCTCTTCGCCGGCAGCCCCGACGACAACAACGCACAGTACTTCTTCAACGGTGCGATGAGCGTGCTCCAGCCCTACATCGACAAGGGCACGCTCAAGGTCGTCTCGGGTCAGACCGAGTTCAGCCAAGTCGCGACCCAGCAGTGGAAGCAGGCGACCGCCCAGGCCCGGATGGAGACCATTCTCAACGGGTTCTACGCCAAGGGCAACACCAAGCTCGACGGCGTGCTCTCCCCCTACGACGGCCTGTCCCGCGGCATCCTCAACGCCACCAAGTCCGCTGGGATCCCGAACCCGATCGTCACCGGTCAGGACGCGGAGAAGCCCTCCGACAAGCTGATCCTGGACGGCGTGCAGTACTCCACGATCTTCAAGGACACCCGCAAGCTGGGTGACACGGCGGCGACCATGGTCGACGACGTGCTGAACGGCAAGACCCCCGAGGTCAACGACACCACGACCTACAACAACAAGGTCAAGGTCGTCCCGGCGTTCCTGCACGAGTCCGTGATCATCACGAAGGACAACCTGATCAAGGAAGTTGTGGACACCGGCTACTACACCAAGGAAGGGGTCACCTCGGGCGCCTAGCCCACTGACCTGGTGGGGGGGG
>JBBQAB010000558.1:0-4726 GCA_038198385.1 Propionibacteriales bacterium | reverse complement strand
CGACGGCGTCTGGCGGACCGCTCCGCTCGACGATGACGTGCTGCCCGGGGTGACCCGGCGGGAGGCGCTCGCGGCCCTGCGGGGGCTGGGCGAGCAGGTCCTGGTCGAACGGGTCGGCCGAGACGACCTGCGGAGCGCCCGGGCGGTGTTCTCCACCAGCAGCTTGAGCGGCGCGGTGCCGGTGGCGGCGGTGGACGGGGTGCCGCTGCCGGTGGCGGCGGACCTGCTCACCACGCTGAACCACCGCCTGCGGGTGGTCTGAGCCACCGCGGGCCGCGGGTCAGCGGTGGGCGCCGGCGGCGATGACCTCCCGGGCTGCGGTCAGGAACCCGTCGGCGTACGTGTCGTCGGCGATGGCCCCGAGATAGTAGATCTTGGTCGCCTTCCGGGTCTCGGTCAGCGGGTCGGGACCGAGCAGGTCGTCACAGACCGCGACCAGGTTGGAGAGGTCCTCCCGCAGCACGTAGGCCGCCTGCGCCGCCGGGGCCTCGACCACCAGCTCGTCCGGCGTCCGGCCGACGGCGACCATGGCGAAGGGCTTGTCCGAGCGTAGGTAGTCCGAGACCACCGCCGACACGTCGCAGACCATGGCGTCGGACAGGTTGAAGCAGTCCTCGATGGTCAGCTGCTTCTCGGCCGCGGCTCCCCACAGGTGCTGGCGGCCGGTCACGGCGCGGTCTGCCTCCAGCAGGCCCCCGATCTGGGCGATCATCGCCCGGCACGGCTTGTAGCGGTAGTTGAAGGGGTGCGCCCGGAACACGACCCGGACCCCCCGCGCCAGCAGCTCGGTGACGATCTCGCGCCCGATCGGCAGGGAGTAGACCCGGGAGTCGGCGTACGGCCCCTGCCAGGTCGGGGCGTAGAGGACGGTCGGCTGCTCGACCTCACGGATCGGTCGGGCGGCCGGGACGATCCGCTCCACCTGCGGTCGGCCCACGATCATGAACTTCTCCCGGGGGATGCTGACCCCGTGCCGGGCGTACCGGTCGATCCCGGCCTGGCCGGCCGAGAAGATCAGGTCGTAGATCGCGTGCACCGGGTTGAAGCACGCCGGCTTCTCCGAGTCGCCGTGGTTGAGCCAGACGTGGGTGAGCTCGCGCCGCTCGATCAGGTGGGTGTTGCGAACCGCGTTGTTGACGTAGAACGCCGCGCTCATCGAGGGAACCACGGCGTCCTCGACGCTGCGCAGGGTCGGCCGGTGCACGATCGGCACCTCGACCTCGAGCTCGCGGCAGAGCGCGTCGATCTGACGCAGCATGGCGACCGTCCGGGTGATGATGACGAAGGGCCGACCGATCCGCAGGAAGTAGGGCAGCCACATGCCGAGCTGGTAGCCCGCGCCGACCGTGGAGGCGAAGTAGACCGCGAACTCCGGGGCCCGGGCCTCCAGGGCCTCGCGGAGCCGGAGCTCGCCCTCCTGGGCCAGCCGGGCCCGACCGACGGCCCGGACGGTTCCGTCCGCGGCCAGGACCGCGACGAGCACGGCTGGCACCACCAGCAGCAGGCTGACGCCGACCAGGACGGCGACGGCGCCCAGGATGAGCACGAGACCGTTGAGCAGTGGCAGCAGGCCCCGGGGCACCGACTGGGCGATGGGCGGCAGCGCCTCGGGCAGGTTCCGGGCCGTGAGCCCGCCCCGACCCCAGGCCGAGCGGATCCGGCGCTCCACCGCCACGGCGGCCAGGGTCAGCACCAGGGCGAGGACAACCGGCCACGACCAGACCCCGGCGCGGGCGGCCAGTGCAGCCAGGGCGAAGACCAGCACCGTACGGGTGACCTCACCCTCGGTCAGGAGCCGGGACCGGCGGGAGCGCCGGCGCACGGTGGCCCAGACCGAGCCGAAGGCCGCCGCCACGGCCGCCACCACCAGCGCCACGGTCAGACCGACCGGTCCGCCGGCCAGCGCACTGCCCAGGGCGACCAGGGCGACAGCGGTGGCGGCGAGGTCCAGACCGACCCGCAGCAGCAGCCGCCGGTACCGGCCCCAGTTGCGGCTGGTCCGGGTCTTCGTCTCGTCACTGTCGTCGGCCCCCTGGTCCGGGGCGCCCTCGTCGGGGGCACCCTCGTCCTCGGTGTCCTTGCCCCCGGTGTCCTTGCCCCCGGCGTCCTTGCTCGCCTTCTCGCCGTCCGGGGCCTCCTCCGAGCCCTCCAGGGCGGCCCGGTGGTGGTCCGGGTCCTCGATCGGGGAGGCGGCCCGCTGGACGGCGGCGACGAACGCGTCGGCGTAGTGCGCAGCCGGGAAGTCACCCAGGTAGTCGGCCCGGATCTCGGCCCGGTGGCCGGCCAGCGGGTCGGCGCCCATCATGGCGTCGAGCTGGGGCTCGAGGTCGGACAGGTCCCCCGAGACGATGTAGGAGGCCCGGGAGACCGGGAACTCCGTAGCGAAGGCGTCGGGCTCGGCGGGCACCGCGATCATGGCGAACGGCTTGCCGGAGAACAGGTAGTCCGAGACCACGCTGGACACGTCGGACACCATCGCGTCGGAGGCGTTGATGCAGTCCAGGATGCCCAGCTCGGTCTCGGCCGCCGGGCCCCAGCGGTGGGCGCGACCGGTGCTGGCCGCGTCGGCGGCGAGCAGCTGGTGGAGCGCGGCGATGACCTCGGCGTCTTCGGGGAAGTCGTAGCTGAAGGGGTGCGGCCGGAAGATGACGGTCGCGCCGCGCGCCAGCAGCGACGTGACGATCTCGGTGCCCCGCGGCAGGGAGTAGAGCATCGTCTCCTCCACGTGCCCACGCCACGTCGGGGCGTACAGCACGGTGGGGCTGGCCACCGCGCCGACCGGACCGGCGGCGGGCTCGACGACCTCGACCTGGGGTCGGCCCACGACCCGGAACTTGTCTTGCGGGATGTGGACGTCGTGGGCCTCGTAGCGACGGGTCGCGGCGGGTCCGGCCGCGAAGATCTCGTCGTACATCGCGTGGGTCGGGTTGTAGGAGGGCGGCTTGTCGGAGTCGCCGTGACCCAGGTAGACGTGCCGCAGGTGCTGGAAGCGGACGAAAACGCCGTTGCCGGACGAGGCGTTCACGTAGAACGCGGCCTTCAGGGACGGGACCACCAGAGCGTCCAGGTCCCCGGTCCCCCGGGCCTCGACCACCGGCACGTCGGTGAGGTCGGCCAGGGCGGTGGCCGGGGTGTGGTTGCGGACCACGACGATGAACCTGAGCCCGGCCCGCTGCAGGTAGGGCAGCCACATCATGACCTGGTACGAGGCGTCGTCGGGACGGGCCGTGTAGACCACGAACTCGGGGGCGTATTCCGCCACGGCCGCCGGCACCAGGGTCCGCCGGTGCCGGGCCGCGGCGATCTTGGCCCGGCCGCGAAGGACGACGAGCAGCAGCGGCGACACCCCGACGACCGCCAGGACGACCCACCAGACGCTGGACAGGCCGAACGCGCCGACCAGCAGCCCGAGGCCGGTCGCGACCAGGCTCGCCACCACGGCCGTCGGGCCGAGGTCAGCCTGCTCACGGACCACCGGCACGCCGGGCAGACCGCTGGCCACCGGGACCCGGAAGCGCTCGGCCCGGGCCACGAAGGGCTCCCCCGCCAGACAACCGACCAGGATCGCGGTGGCCAGGGCGGCTAGGACGGCCTCCGTGACGGAGGAGCCGAGCGCGCCCAGCGCCACCCCGGTGGAGCTCGCCGCCGCTGCGCGCAGCACCAGGGCCCGACCCAAGGGGGTCCACCGGGAGCGACCGACCCGCCAGACCCGGGCGAGCTGCAGACCGACCCCGGCCAGCGAGGCGCCGGCCCAGAGCAGGCCCCAGCGGGAACCGCCTAGAGCGGTCACCGCGCCCGCCATCGCGAGTGCGACGATCGCGACGTCCTGGGCGAGGTCGACCACGCGACGGGAGGTGCCGGTGATCGGGGTGAGGACCATCAGCTATCGGTTTCCTTGCCTGTTCGTGCCGGCCCGCGACCAGGTCACGGGAGTTCTGTCGCGCGGCAGCGTACCGGGCGGGCGGTCGGCCCTCCGGGAGCAGCGCCGAGGGTGGCGCCGTGGCGTGAGCCGGGGAGCCGCTGGCGTCAGCTGTCGAGCATCCGGCGCAGCTTGCGCAGCGCCCGGCCGGGTGTCGAGGGCGGTGCGGCCACCGGAGCGGGGGGCTCGGGCTCCGGAGGTGGTGGCGGGGTCGGTCTCGTACGGAGCTGCTTCTGCTTGAGCAGACCCACATCGAGGCAGAGACCGGAGGTCTTCTCCGTGTAGTAGACCGCGTACGTCGGGGTGTCGGTGCCGGGCTCGGGCAGCACCCCGCCGGGCCGCCGCTCACCGGTGAGGGTCAGACGGCGCCGGTCGACCAGGCCGAGGACGCCGACCTGGACGTAGAGGTCCCACAGACCGTCCGGCAGCCGGGACCCGCCGGCCAGGGTCTCCACGTCGAGGTCGGCGGTGAAGGAGGCGCTCAGACCGCTGCGGTGGACCAGCGCGCTCACCGGCCAGCGCGCGCCCGTGGAGCGCTCGGTCAGGTCGAGCTGGCACAGGGTCTCGGCCAGCCAACGGTCGGTCTCGGCGGCATCCACCTCGTCGAGCAGCTCGGCGAAACGGCGGTCGGCCCACGGTTCGGCCGGTCGGAGGACCGAGGTTGGCTCGACCGCGTCGACCTCCCCACCCGGCTCGACCGCGTCGACCTCCCCACCCGGCTCGACCGCGTCGACCTCCCCACCCGGCTCGACTGCGTCGACCTCCCCACCCGGCTCGACTGCGTCGACCTCCCCACCCGGCTCGACT
>JBBQAB010000557.1:0-3531 GCA_038198385.1 Propionibacteriales bacterium | reverse complement strand
CCGGCTCGACGACCCCGAGGGTCTGCACGCGTCCTGCCGACACGGCAAGGCGCTCGGGCTCTGGGGCCGCTCGGCTATCCATCCCCGCCAGGTGTCGGTGATCCGGGACGCCTTCGCTCCGTCCACGGCCGAGGTCGAGGATGCGCAGCTCGTCCTGGAGGCGCTCCGCGGGCCGGGCGGAGCCGTACGGCTGCCGGACGGCCGGATGGTCGACGAGGCGATGGCGGCGCGCGCCCGTCGGGTGCTGGGCCAGGTGCCGGGGACTTTGCGGTAGTGCGCCGGTGACTCAGCCCGGGACCGACCCGGGGCTGGTCGACAGGTTCGGGAGCGGCAGCCAGGCCAGCAGGTTGACCACGGTGTCGTCCCAGTAGTCCCAGTCGTGGGCTCCGGGCCCGACCAGCAGGTCCAGCGGGACGTCCGCGGCGCGACAGGCTGCGGCAAAGGTGCGGTTGTCCTCCAAGAGCCCATCCTCCCGCCCGCACCAGGCCCGCATCGCGGGCAGGCGCGCCGGGTCGGCCTCGGCAACGAGACGAAGCAGGTCAGCGTCGCTCCCGGTGACCGGCGCGTCACCGAAGATGCGGGCCGTCATCCGGGGGTCCTCGGGTCGCTCGCGTCGTGTCGTGCGGCCCGCGATATCGAGGGCACCCGACAGGCTTGCGGCCGCGGCGAACCGGTCGGGCGCACGCAGCGCCCACTTGAGCGCGCCGTACCCGCCCATCGACAGGCCGGCAACGAAGGTGTCCTGGCGGCGGCTGGAGACCCGGAGGAACTGGTGGACGATCTCTGGCAGCTCCTCGCTGAGAAAGGTCCAGTAGCGACCGCCGTACACCTCGTCGCTGTAGTAGCTGCGCTGCACCTGAGGCATCACCACCGCAAGCCCGAGCGGGGCGACGTAGCGCTCGATGGAGGTGCGGCGCACCCAGGTCGTGCAGTCGTCGCTCATCCCGTGCAGCAGGTAAAGAACGGGTGGGAGGTCGGCGTTGGCGGCCCCGACCATCCCCATCTGGGCGCGGGTTGTCTGGGGCAGAATGACCGTCATCGACGTGTTCACGCTCAGGGCTTCGGAGAAGAAGTCGACGCGCAGCACAGCCATCATCCGATCCTGACAGACCGCATCGTGGTCGTCTCCTGCGGCCCAGTAGACGACATGCCGGTCCTCGGCCTGGCGACGACGGAAGGTCTGCGTCGTCGTCGTGCCTACGGGGCCGGGGTCGGTCGCAGTCGCAGTTCCTGCATGCCGCCGTCGACCGCCAGCGCTGTGCCGGTGGTCGAGCGGGACTGCGGGTTGGCCAGGTAGAGCACCGCACCGGCGACCTCGTCGGCGTCGACCAGCCGGCCGTGCGGCTGCCGGGCTTCCAGAGCGGCTCGTTCGGCGGCCGGATCCTCGGCGGCGGCCAGCAGCCGCTGCACCCAGGGTGTGTCGGCGGTGCCGGGGTTCACGCAGTTGACCCGGATCCCGTCGGCGAGGTGGTCGGCGGCCATCGCCTTGGTGAGGGCGACGACGGCACCCTTGGAGGCGCTGTAGATCGCGCGCTGCGGGAGTCCGGCGGTCGCGGCAATGGAGGCCGTATTGACCACGGACGCGGCGGAGGACTTCACGAGCCAGGGCAGAGCGGCCCGCGTCACGCGGACCAGGCCGAAGACGTTGACCTCGAACACGTCACGCCACTCGTCGTCGGTGTGGTCGGCGATCGTGCCGGCCGCGCCGACCCCGGCGTTGTTGATCACGATGTCGATGCCGCCCAGCTGCTCGGCGACCGCGGCCACCGCGTGGCGGACGGAGGTGTCGTCAGCGATATCCGTACGCACCGCGAGCATCGTGTCCGGAACCCCGTCGAGGCTCCGGTCCAGGACGGCCACCCGGGCGCCGGCCGCCACGAGCCGGGCGGCGATGGCCGCCCCGATGCCAGACGCTCCGCCGGTGACGATGGCCACCAGACCCTCGAAGTCGGTGCTCATGCTGACGTCTCCTCCGGGGACCAGCCGACGAACGCGTGTCGCTGCCGGCCGAGTCCGTCGATCTCGATCTCGACCACGTCACCCTCACTGAGATAGGGGAAGCGGCCGGAGAGGGCCACCCCCTCCGGCGTGCCGGTCAGCACCAGGTCGCCCGGCTCCAGAACTAGATACTGGCTGAGGTGGTGGATGATCTCGTCCACCCCGAAGATCAGGTCGGCGGTCACGGAGTCCTGGCGGGGCTCGCCGTTGACCCAGCTGCGGAGCCGGACGTTGCGGTAGTCGACCTCGTCCGGGGTGACCAGCCACGGACCGGTCGGCGTGAAACCGGCGCAGGACTTGCCCTTGCTCCACTGGCCCCCCGAGACCTCGAGCTGGAAGGCCCGCTCGGACAGGTCGTCGCAGATGGTGAAACCCGCGATGTGGTCGATGCTGTCCGCGGGGGAGTCCAGATAGGCCGCGCGGCGCCCGATCACGACCGCCAGCTCGACCTCCCAGTCGGTCTTCGTGCTGTGGCGGGGGATCTGGACCGCGTCGTTCGGCCCGCCAATGGTGTTGGCCGTCTTGAGGAACAGCACCGGCACGCTCGGCGGTGGGAACCCCGACTCGGCCGCGTGGGCGGCGTAGTTCATGCCGATGCAGATGATCGAGCTCGGCCGGGGGAGCGCCGCTCCGACGCGCAGCCCGGTGACGTCCAGCTCCGGCAGCTCGCCGGCGGCGTGCGCCGCGCGAACCCGGTCGACCCCACCGGAGGCCCAGAAGTCACCCGTGAGGTCCTGGGTGACGGTGGAGAGATCGTAGGTCGCGCTGTCGGTGACCAGCACCGGCTGTTCCTGGCCCCGAGGTCCCATGCGGCCCAGCTTCATGTCGTCACTCTTTCCTGGTTCGGGGCGGTGGTTCGCCTGGCCGCAGGGCCGTCCCTCGAGGGCGAACCCCGTCGACGGCGTCCCGTGCACCTCGGCACTCTAGCCCGGCCGCCATGACGCAGAGGTGCTGCCCTGGTGGGCGGCGGATATGCCCGACCGAGGGGAGTCGGCGGGGGTTCGACAGCAACGCCGCGCCGCGAGCGTTGCTGTCTGCTCGACGGAGTGCCGGACACGGGCCGTATCGCGGAGCGGCAGCGACAGGGGCACAGCCGGACCCAGAGGATCCACGCTTGTGGTGAGGAAATCGGTGGTGCGCCGCGAGGGAATCGAACCCCCAACCCGCTGATTAAGAGTCAGCTGCTCTGCCTATTGAGCTAGCGGCGCGCGAGCAGAAACACTAGCAAAGACGGCCCGGTGCGCGAAATCGGACGACTGTCCGTCCGCCCGTCAGTCGTCCTCGAGCACAGCCATGGCGGCGCTGTGGCCGCCCAGCCCGCTGACCGCACCCCCGCGTACGGACCCGGAGCCGCAGAGCAGGATGCCGGGGTCGGCGGTGGCCACGCCCCAGCGCTCGGCTGCGGTCTGCGGCTGCGCCCCGTCCGGGAGCCAGGGCCAGGCCAGGTCCCCGTGGAAGATGTGGCCGCCCGGCAGCCCGACCTCGGCCTCGAGGTCCAGGGGTGTCATCACCTCCACGCACGGCCGGCCGCGG
>JBBQAB010000556.1:0-4420 GCA_038198385.1 Propionibacteriales bacterium | reverse complement strand
GAAGGTGACCTCGTCGACGTGGGTGAGCTGATGGCACAGCTCGACGAAGTTCCGCCGGCTGATCCGGAGCTGGTTCTTGGCGTCCGGCGTCGCGGGCGGGGTGAAGTCGGGGTCGTAGGCCACGCTCGGGTCGCAGCGGACCCCGTAGTAGTTCTGCACCCGGCGCTCGGTCGGCAGCCCGTTGTCGTCCCACCCGATCGGGTAGAAGACGTGCTTGCCGGTCATCCGCTGGTAGCGAGCCACCAGGTCGGTGTGGGTATAGGAGAAGACGTGTCCGACGTGCAGCGACCCCGAGACGGTGGGGGGCGGGGTGTCGATGCTGAACACCTCGGCGCGGGTCTCGGGGCGGACGAAGGCGTACGTGTCGTCGGCCTTCCACTGCTCGAGCCACTTCCCCTCGAGGCCCTCCAGCGCCGGCTTCTCCGGGACCCGGGCCGTCCCCACCGGTGCGGTGTCGGGGCGGTCGTCAGACGAAGCGGAGGTCATGGGTGAATCCTAGGAGAAGCACGCGCTCCGGCCCGAACCATGGAGCGGGGTGGGACCGCTATGCTCGGCGTGACGACAGGGGAGCGCCACCAGGCGCTGAGAGTGCGATGCGTCGCAGACCCTCGAACCTGATCCGGTTGGCACCGGCGTAGGGAGTCGGGATCTCAGGTCCGTCCGCACGTGCGGTCGAGCCACCCTTTCCGCTGGACCTCGGGAAGGAACCGTCATGACCACACCCACCCGCACCCCTGGTGCGCGCGCGGGCCTGCCCACCGGCCGGCGCGGCGCCTGGCGCACGGTCGACCTCGTCACCGCCGTGATGATCGGCGTCGCCTTCGGCGTCGCCTTCATCGGCTGGGGTCAGGTCTACAACCTCAGCAGCGCGGTGTTCGCCTTCCTGCCCCCACTCGGTGGGGTGATCGGCGGGTTCTGGTGGCTGCCCGCCCTGGTGGCCATGCTGGTCATCCGCCGGCCCGGCGCGGCCCTGCTGGCCGAGGTCGTCGCCGCCAGCGTCGAGCCGCTGCTCGGTGGTCAGTGGGGGATTTCGACGTTCGTCTCCGGGCTCATCCAGGGAGGGGGCGTGGAGCTGGGGTTCCTCCTCTTCGCCTACCGCCGGTTTGGGGTGCTCCCGACCGTCATCGGGGGCGCTCTGGCCGGGCTGGCCGAGACCCCGTACGAGTGGCGGGCCTACTTCGCCGAGTGGAGCGCGGGCTGGGCCGCCCTCTACGCCGTGACCATGACGGTCTCGGGGGCCCTGCTCGGGGGTCTGGTCGCACTCGCCCTGGTCAAGGGTCTCGCGGCGACCGGGGTGCTGGCCCCCTTCCCCCCGGGGCGTGAGCGGGCGGAGCAGAAGAGGGTCTGAGCCAGTGACGGCGGCCGCCGAGGTGGGGCGACCCACGACCCGGCCCGACCTCACGGTCCGCGGTCTGGGCTGGCGACCGCACGGGCGGCTCCGGCCCACGCTCCAGGGCATCGACCTGGACCTGGCCGCCGGTGAGCGGGTGCTGCTGGTGGGCCCCAGCGGGTCCGGCAAGTCGACCCTGCTGCGAGCCCTGGCCGGGCTGCTCGACGACAGCCTGGGCGAGCTGACCGGGGACGTACGGCTCGGTACCCACGCCCCCGGCGCCCGGCCTGGCCAGGTCGGGCTGATGCTGCAGGACCCGATGCACAGCCTGGTGGCCGAGCACGTCGGCCGCGACGCCGCCTTCGGCCCCGAGAACGCGGCCCAGCCGCCGGCGGCCGTCCGGGCCCACGCGGCGGCCTCGCTGGCCGCGGTGGGCTTCCCGTACGGGGCCGACCACCACTCCACCGCACTGTCCGGGGGGCAGATGCAACGGCTGTCGCTGGCCGGCACCCTGGCGCTGGACCCGGACCTGCTGCTGCTGGACGAGCCGACCGCCATGTTGGACGACCGGGCCGCCGCGACCGTCCGGGCCTCGGTCACCCGGGTCGCGCGCGAGCGCGGCCTGACCGTCGTCGTGGTCGAGCATCGCGTCGAGGGCTGGCTCGAGCTGTGCGACCGGCTCGTGGTCCTCGGCCCCGGTGGGGTACTGCTCGCGAACGGCCCGGTGTCCACGGTTCTCCGCGAGAAGTCCGCCGCGCTGGCCGCAGCTGGGGTCTGGGTGCCCGGGGAGCCGGCGCCGGGGCCGCTCGCGCTGAACTGGCCGATCGAACCGCTGCCGGCCACCAACGAGACGGCCCTGAGCCTGCGTGGGCTGCGGGTGGCTGCACCCGGTCCCGCCCCGGCCCGTCTCGTGGTCGAGGACCTCGACCTCGACGTCTGGGCCGGTCAGACGCTGGCGCTGCGGGGTGACAGCGGGTCGGGCAAGTCGACCCTGCTCCGAACCGTCGCCGGGTTCCACCCGCCCCGCGCGGGCCGGGTCGCGCTCGGTGGTGAGCCGGTGACCTCCCTGTCGGGGCGTCCGCCTGCCCTCGCCGCCGCGGCCGGCTGGCTGCCGCAGCACCTGGACCAGCTCGTCACCGCCCGCACCGTACGGGAGGAGGTCCTGGCCACCAGCACCCGTCTGTACGCCGCCGAGCCCGACCGCCTCGCTGCCGCCGGTGTCCGCGCCGACCGCATCCTCAGCGCTCTCGGTCTCAGCGCCCTGGCCGACGCCGACCCCTACCAACTGTCGGTCGGGGAGCAGCGCCGGATGGGACTGGCCGCGGCGGTCGTGCACCGACCGCGGCTGCTGCTGCTCGACGAGCCCACCGTCGGGCAGGACCGGCACACCTGGGCCGCGGTCGTCGGGGTGATCGGGGCCCTGCGGGCCGAAGGGGGTGCCGTGCTGGCGAGCACCCACGACCCGGTGCTGGCCGCCGCACTCGGGGCACAGCTCCGCCTCCGGTCCGAGCCCGGTCCCGCCGCCGGGCTCGAGCCCGTCGCGTACGCGGTGCGGGAGGTCATCGAGCCGGGCAGCCCTCCGGCGGCCCGGGCCAACCCGCTGGCCCTGCTGCTGATCGCCCTGGCCGCGGCCCTGGGCTCCTTCGCCATCACCGACTGGCGGGTCGGGCTGGCGGCCCTGGCCCTGGTCGCACTGGCGGCCCCGCTGGCGGTCCGGTCACCACGGAGCGTGCTGCTGCGGCTCGTACCGGTCGGGCTGGCGGCGCTCACGGTGGGCTGGTCCGCGCTGGTGTTCAGCGACCGGGGTGCGTTCGCGCCCGACGCGTGGCCGGTGGCGGCCCGGGAGGTGCTCCGCATCGGCTACCTGGTCGTGCCCGGGGTGCTGCTGGTGCCCTCGCTGGCCCCGAGCCGGCTGGGTGACGCGCTCGCCCAGCGGGCCCGGCTGCCGCACCGCCCCGTCGTCGCGGCCGCCGCCGCCCTGCTGCGGCTGCAGCACCTGCTCGACACCTGGCGGCAGATGACCGAGATCCGCACCATCCGGGCCCTCAGCCCGGGACGCTCGGTCCCGGCCCGCGTGCGCCACGCCGCGTCGCTCACCTTCGCCCTGCTGGTCTGGACCCTGCGCGCCTCGCAGCAGATGGCCCTGTCGATGGACGCCCGCGGGTTCGCGTCCGCCCGGCGGCGGACCTTCGCCCTCGGATCGCCCTGGCGGGGGGTCGACTGGGTCTGCGCCGGGCTGGCCGTGGTGCTCGGTCTGGCCCCGGTCGTGCTCACCCGGCTGCTGGTGTGAGCACGCGGGCCGGGTGTCGACCCGCGCCCTAGACTGGCCGGGATATGCCTGCTCACCAGACCCATGCCGAGATCGTCGCCGCCCTGACCGCCCGGTGGCCCGAGAACCGCGTCGCTCCCAGCCTCGGACGCATCGCCGCGCTGATGGAGCTGCTCGGTGACCCGCAGCGGGCCTATCCGGTCATCCACCTCACGGGCACGAACGGCAAGGGCAGCACCGCCGCCATGATCGAGTCGGTGCTGCGGGCCACCGGGCTGCGGACCGGACGCTTCACCAGCCCGCACCTGATGAGCGTCAACGAGCGCATCACCGTCGACGGCGAGTCGATCAGTGACGAGCGCTTCGACGAGGTCTGGCGCGAGCTCGAGCCGTACGTGGAGATCGTGGACGGCCGCGACATCGACGGGGTCGCGATGACCTTCTTCGAGATCATCACGGCCATGGCCTTCGCCGCGTTCGCCGACGCCCCGGTCGACGTGGCCGTGGTCGAGGTCGGTCTGGGCGGGACCTGGGACGCCACCAACGTCGCCGACGCCGACGTCGCGGTCATCACTCCGATCGACCTGGACCACACCCACCTGCTGGGGGAGACGGTGGCCGAGATCGCCACCGAGAAGGCCGGCATCATCAAGCCGGGAGCGCACGCCATCCTCGCCGGTCAGAGCCTCGAGGCCGCGCAGGTGCTGCTCGAGCGCTGCGCCGAGGTCGGCGCTCTGCCCCAGCGGGAGGGCCCGGACTTCGGGGTCATCAGCCGCCAGCTCGCCGTCGGCGGCCAGCTGCTCCGGCTGAACGGGGCCGAG
>JBBQAB010000555.1:0-5736 GCA_038198385.1 Propionibacteriales bacterium | reverse complement strand
GCGGTGCTCTCGGCCCGGGACCGCCTGGTGGTCCTCTACACCGGGATGGACCCCCGGTCGGGGGCCCCCGTGCCGCCAGCGGTGCCGGTGGGAGCCCTGCTTGACGCCCTCCGGACCACCGCCCGCACCGCCGACCCGGGCGACGTCGCTGACCATCTCGTCGTGACCCACCGGCTACAGCCCTTCGACACCGACAACTTCCTGCCCGGTCGGCTGGGCACCGGGGACCGGTCGTTCAGCTTCGACCGGTCCGCCCTCCGCGGGATCCAGGCCGCGCGCGGCGCCCGCACCCGACCGGACCGGCTCTACACCACGACCGGTCTGGAGCCCCCGCCCCCGGAACGCGCCGTGGAGCTGAGCGACCTGGTCCGCTTCTTCCAGCATCCCGTCAAGGCTCTGCTCCGGAGCCGGGCCGGACTGTCCCTGTGGCAGCCCGACGAGCACGAGGACGAGCAGATCCCGACCGTGCTGAACGGGCTGGAGCGCTGGCACATCGGTGACCGGCTGCTGCGGGAGCATCTGCAGGGCCGCCCGCTCGAGGTCCTCCAGGCGGCCGAGTGGCGCCGAGGAGCCCTGCCCCCACGAGCCCTGGGTCAGAAAGTGCTCAACGGGGTGCTCGACGACGTGGCCACCCTGGCCACGGCCGCCGGCCCCTACCGGGTCGGACCGGCGGGTCGGGCCGAGGTGCTGCTCGACCTGGGTCCGACCCGCGTGACCGGGTCGGTGGGCGACGTCTACGGCGACACCCTGCTGCGGGTCAGCTTCTCGAGGGTCTCCGTCAAGCACCGGCTGGAGGCCTGGATCCACCTGCTCACGGTCACCGCCGCCAACCCCGGTCGGCCGTGGCAGACCGTCACACTGGGCAAGGGCGGCCGGTCCATGGTCGGCCCCGTCGACCCGGCCTGGGCCGCCCTCGTGCTGGCCGACCTGGTCGAGCTGCAGCGGACCGGTCTGGCCGACGCGTTGCCCTTCGCACCGAAAACCTCCTTCGAGTACGCCGACCTGCGCTTTCGCGACCAGTCGTTCCTGGTTCAGCGGGGCCGGCTGGACCGCGCCTGGAAGGACGAGCGCGACGACGCGTACGAGCGGTTCCTCGGCGTCGGGGCCCCCTTGGACGTGCTGATGGCCCAACCCTCCGTCGCTTCCGAGGAGCGGGGGGTGCTCGCCGAGCCCACCCGGTTCGGCACACTCGCCCGCCGGGTCTTCCACCCGCTCCTGTGGACCGAGAGCACACGATGAACCACGAGCCCGCTACCCAGTTCGACGTCTGCGGCCCGCTGCCCCGCGGCACCACCGTGCTCGAGGCCAGCGCCGGGACCGGCAAGACCTACACGATCGCAGCCTTGGCGGCCCGCTACGTGGCCGAGGGGGTCGCCGAGCTCGACGAGCTGATGCTGGTCACCTTCGGCCGGATGGCCACCAACGAGCTCCGGCAGCGGGTCCGTGAGCGCCTGGTCGCCCTCGAGACCCGGTTGAGCGCCACGCTCGACGGCCGGGGCGGTCCGCCCGTGGACGACCTCGAGCGGCTGCTCTGCACCGGGCCCGCCGACGACCTGCAGGTGCGCCTCACCCGGGTGTCGCGGGCCCTGACCGACTTCGACGCCGCCACCATCGCCACCACGCACGAGTTCTGCCTGCAGATGCTCGACGGGCTGGGTGTGCTGGGTGACCGCGAGCCGCAGGCCCGCTTCGTCGAGCATCTCGGTGACCTGACCCACGAGGTCGTCACCGACCTGTACCTCTGGGCCTACGCGGCCACCGACGACGCCCCCCTGCCCTACGACGTGGCGCGGACGGTGGCCGACCGGGTCGTCGAGGCCGACCACACCCGGCTCGTGCCCGACCCGGACACCGTCGGGATCGCCGGGCGTCGGGTGGCGCTGTTCGCCGAGGTCCGACGGGAGGTGGAGCGACGCAAGCGCTCGGGCCGGCTCTTCACCTACGACGACATGCTCACCCGGCTCCGTGACGCCCTGGCCGACCCCGAGAACGGGGCGGCCGCCGCGGCCCGGTTGCGCTCCCGGTTCCGGATCGTGATGGTCGACGAGTTCCAGGACACCGATCCCGTGCAGTGGGAGATCCTCCGGCGGGCCTTCCACGGCCACACCACCCTGGTCCTCATCGGCGACCCCAAGCAGGCGATCTACGCCTTCCGGGGGGCCGACGTCTACAGCTATCTGGAGACCGTCCGCGAGGCCGACCACGTGCAGACCCTGGCGACCAACTGGCGGACCGACCAGGCGCTCGTCGACGCCCTGCAGGGGCTGATGGGGGGCGCTGCGCTGGGCGAGCCGGAGATCGTCGTCCGGCCGGTGCGGGCCGACCACCAGGACCGACGGATCACCGGGGACCTGGCCGCCCCGCTCCGGCTCCGGGTGCAGCCGTACGAGGTGGACGCCGCCCAGACGCCCAGCGTGACGACCTGGCGACCACAGGTGCGGGCCGATCTCGTGGCCGACATCACCAGCCTGCTCGCCTCCACCACCGAGCTGACCCTGGACGGGGTGACCCGGCCGGTCCGCGCGGCCGACCTCGCGGTCCTGGTCCGGACCAACCAGCGGGGCGAGGACATCCGCGACGCCCTGGTCGCCGCCGGGGTGCCCGCCGTGATGCACGGGGCCAGCTCGGTCTTCGCCTCCGAGATGGCCCAGGACTGGCTGACCCTGCTGCAGGCGCTCGAGCAGCCGCGCCAGGGCCTCGTACGGCAGGCGGCCCTCACCCGCTTCGTCGGCTGGACCTTCGAGCAGCTGGCCCTGGCGACCGAGGACGAGCTGATCGAGCTCTCCCAGCGGATGCGGCACTGGAGCCGGGTGCTGGCCTCCCGCGGGGTGGCGGCGCTGCTGGAGACGGCCGTCTCGGACCAGCGGGTGCCGGAACGGCTGCTCGCCACCGTCGGGGGCGAGCGGCAGCTGACCGACCTGCGGCACCTGGGGCAGACCCTGCACGCGACGATGACCGCCGGCTCGCTCGGGGTCAACGCCCTGGTCGAGTGGCTGCAGGAGCGGATGGCCGAGACGCGGGGCCACGGCCTGGTCGACAGCACCCGGCGGCTGGAGACCGACGCCGCCGCGGTCACCATCGTGACCATCCACCGCAGCAAGGGCCTGGAGTTCCCCATCGTCTACCTGCCCGAGGCCTGGGACCGCCACGTCAGGCACAAGGACGAGGGCGACGTCCTCCGTCTCCACGAGCCGGTGGAGGGTCGACCGGGGGGCGACGGCGTGCTCGACGTGGGCGGTCGTCCCAGCCCCGGACGCGAGGAGCGGTTCGCCCGGCACGGCCAGGAGGAGTCGGGCGAGGACCTCCGGCTGCTCTACGTCGCTCTGACCCGGGCCCAGTGTCAGGTCGTGACCTGGTGGGCGCCGTCGGTGAACACCCCGGGATCGGCTCTGCAGCGGTTCCTTTACCGCTCCCGCACCGAGGGGGCGGTGCCTGAGCCGCTGTACCGGCTGTCCGGTGACCCGTCGACCCTGACCACCTGGGGTGACGGGGTGGCGGTCGAGACCATCAACGAGCGCGTCCCGGTCCCCACGAAGGCCCCGGTGGAGACGCCCGGTGAGCTGTCGGCCCGGCGGTTCGACCGAGCGCTGGACTTGGAGTGGCGCCGAACCTCCTACTCCGCCCTGACCGCGGCTGTGCACGGCATCGACCTGCACATTCCGGGGGTGGGCAGCGAGCCCGAACCGACCAAGGAGGACGACGAGCCCCGCCCCGAGGACAGTGACTCCGGGGCCTCGGCGGCGGTGTCCGCCGGCCCCCGACCAAGCTCCGCCACGGTCGCCGCAGGGGACCTCGACCCGGACGACCTCGACCCGGAAGCGGGGCAGATGCTCTCGCCGATGCGGGACCTCCCTTCCGGGGTGGACTTCGGCACGGCCGTGCACACGGTGTTCGAGACCGTCGACGCGACCGTCGACGACCTGCCGGGTGCCCTGCGATCGGCGTGTGCGGCCCTGCTGTCCCGTGGGCCCAGCGCGAGCATGACGGTCGACCAGCTCGCCGAGGGGCTGCTCCCGGCCTTCGGCACCCCGCTCGGACCGTTGGCCGACGACCTGACCCTGGCCGACATCTCCCCCGCCGACCAGCTGGCCGAGCTGGGCTTCGAGATCCCGTTGGCCGGGGGGGACCACAGCACGGCGATCCGCACCCTGGGCATGTTGGCCCCCGTGCTGCGACGGCACCTCGCCGTGGACGACCCGCTGGCCGGCTACCCCGACCTGCTGGAGCATCCGCTGCTCAGCGGCCAGAGCCTGCGGGGATACCTGAACGGCAGCATCGACGCGGTGCTGCGGCTCCGCAGCCGCGACGACACGCCCCGGTACCTGGTGGTGGACTACAAGACCAACTGGCTCGGCGGTTTCGACGGTCAGGTCCTCACCGTGCGGCGCTACACGCCTTCTCGGCTGGCCGAGGCGATGATGGAGGCGCACTACCCGCTCCAGGCCCTGCTCTACTCGGTCGCGGTGCACCGGATGCTGCGCTGGCGGCAGCCGGGCTACGACCCCGAGCGGCATCTGGGCGGGGTTCTCTATCTCTTCGTTCGCGGCATGGCCGGACCGCAGACCCCGCGGGTCGGCGGGGTCCCCTGCGGTGTCTTCAGCTGGCGGCCGGCCCCCGCGATGATCGTCGAGCTCTCCGAGCTCCTGGACGGAGGGCCCACATGACCCCGGACGGCCAGATGACGCCCGCCGTACGCACCGGTTCCCCGGAGGCATCGCGACCGTCGGCCCCGACCGCCGGCCCCCCTCACACCGGTCGGGACACCCACACTCCCCGCGACACCGGGACCGTGGTGCACACCGCGGTCGGTCTGCTGCAGGTCTTCAACGAGGCCGGCGTGCTGGGTCTCGCCGACGTCCACACCGCCGAGACCGTCAGCCGAATCGCCGGGGCCGAGGACGACCGCGTACGGCTGGCGCTGGCCCTCGCCGTACGCGCGCTACGCAACGGCTCGGTCTGTGTGGACCTGCGGACGGTCTCCGAGACGGTCTTCGACGAGGCCGAGGAGGGTATCGACGTCGGATCGCTGCCCTGGCCCGAGGCCGAGGACTGGCTGGCCGCCTGCCGTGGCAGCCGTCTGGTCACGGTGGGAGGGAACACCGACGGGGGACGGCCGCTGCGGCTCAACGACGGGCTGCTCTACCTGGAGCGCTACTGGCTGCAGGAGGAGCAGGTCCGCGACCAGCTGCAGCTCCGCTTCGCGGCCGAGCCTCCGACCGTGGTCTCCGACCGCGTACGTGCCGCGCTGGACCGGCTCTTCACCGGTGAGGGTCTGGCGCCCGGTGAGACCGACCGGCAGCGGCTGGCGGCGGCGGTGAGCACCCTGAGCTGGGTCACCGTGCTCGCGGGGGGACCCGGGACGGGAAAGACCACCACCGTGGCCCGCCTGCTGGCGCTGCTGAGCGACCAGGACGGACCCGCGCCCCGGATCGCCCTCGCCGCCCCCACCGGCAAGGCGGCCGCCCGCCTGGAGGAGGCCGTCCGCTCGGCGGCTGCCCGCCTCGACCCGCAGGACCAGGAGCGGCTCGGTGACCTGACGGCGTCGACGCTGCACCGGCTGCTGGGCTGGCAGCCCGGGAACCGGGGCCGTTTCCGGCACAACGCGACGAACCATCTGCCCCACGATGTCGTCATCGTCGACGAGATGTCGATGGTCTCGCTGACCATGATGGCGCGGCTGCTGGAGGCGGTCCGGCCCAGCGCCCGGCTCATCCTGGTCGGCGACCCCGACCAGCT
>JBBQAB010000554.1:0-8850 GCA_038198385.1 Propionibacteriales bacterium | reverse complement strand
CGGCTGAACCGCCTGGTGGCCAGCGGCTTCGACTACGACCGCGCGCACTGACGGCGGTCCTCCTGCGCGGCGGGGGCCGTGGTGGGCGTACGGGTCGGCGTGCTAGACACGGAGTCCCTGACCGACCGAGGAGCCTTGATGTCCCAGCCCGTACCCCCCTTCGACGTCGAGGCGGTCCTCGCCGAGCTGACCCTGGAGGAGAAGGCGGCGCTGACCCTGGGCTCGGACTTCTGGCACACCGCGCCGGTCGAGCGACTCGGCGTACCGGCGATCATGGTGGCCGACGGTCCGCACGGCCTGCGGGCGCAGATGGACGAGGCCGACCACGTCGGCCTGTCCGGCAGCGTTCCGGCCACCTGCTTCCCCACCGCGTCCGCCCTCGGCAGCTCGAGGAACCCCGCCCTCTTCCGTCGGGTGGGGGAGGCGCTGGGGGCCGAAGCCGCCCACTGGGGAGTCTCGGTAGTGCTGGGTCCGGGGATCAACATGAAGCGGTCGCCGCTCTGTGGCCGCAACTTCGAGTACCTCTCCGAGGACCCCTACCTGGCCGGTGAGCTGGCGAACGCGATGGTGGACGGGACCCAGAGCAAGGGGATCGGCACCTCGCTCAAGCACTACGCGGCCAACAACCAGGAGGACGACCGGCTCCGGGTCAGCGCCGAGGTCGACGAGCGCACGCTGCGGGAGATCTATCTCCCCGCCTTCGAGCGGGTCGTCAAGCAGGCGGCGCCGTGAACGTTGATGTGCGCGTACAACAAGCTCAACGGCACGTACGCCTCGGAGCACCACTGGCTGCTGACCGAGGTCCTGCGCGACGAGTGGGGCTTCGACGGACTGGTGATGTCGGACTGGGGGGCCGTGCACGACCGGGTGGCCGCGGTCGCCGCCGGGCTCGACCTGGAGATGCCCCCGAACCTCGAGCAGAGCGCGGCGCAGGTCGTGGCCGCCGTACGGGAGGGACGGTTGGAGGAGTCGGTGCTGGATCTCGCCGTCCGCCGGGTGCTGGAGCTGGTCTGGCGGGTCCGGCCCGCACTGGAGGCCGGCGGGGAGTTCGACGAGCACGCCCATCACGAACTCGCCCGGGCGGCGGCGCGGGAGTCGGCGGTGCTGCTCAAGAACGAGGACGACGCGCTCCCGCTGCGGCCATCTGCCGGGTCCACCGTCGCGGTGCTCGGGGAGTTCGCCCGGACCCCCCGCTACCAGGCGCCGGCAGCTCGCAGGTGAACCCGACCCGGGTCGACGTCATCTACGACGAGCTGCTGGCCCGGCTGCCCGAGGTCGAGCTCACGTACGCGGCCGGGTTCGGGATCGGCACCACCGAGGGTGACGCCGAGCTCCAGGCGGCGGCGCTGGCCACGGCGTCAGCGGCGGACCACGTCCTGCTCTATCTCGGGCTGCCGGCCGCGGCGGAGTCGGAGGGTTTCGACCGGACCCACATCGACCTGCCCGCCAACCAGCTCGCCCTGCTCGACGCGCTGCACGCCGCCGGGGTCCGACCCGTCGTGGTGCTGGCCAACGGGTCCTCGGTCCGGGTCTCGACCTGGGAGCACCAGGCTGCCGCCATCCTGGAGTGCTGGCTCTCGGGCCAGGCCGCCGGCTCGGCCGCGGCCGAGCTCGTGCTCGGGCTGGCCAACCCGTCCGGGAAGCTGGCCGAGACCCTCCCCGTACGCCTGGAGGACAGCTCCTCCTTCCTGAACTTCCCGGGTGACTCCGGAGTGGTCCGCTACGGCGAGGGGATCTTCATCGGCTACCGGGGCTACGACCGGGCTCGGCAGGAGGTCAGCTACCCGTTCGGGTTCGGGCTCTCGTACACCAGCTTCACCATCGGGGACCTCGCGCTGCGGACCAGCGGGTCGGTGGCCGACGACGACCTGGAGGTGCAGGCCACGGTCACCGTTGTGAACATCGGTGCGGTCGCCGGTGCCGAGGTGGTGCAGGTCTACGTCTGTGACGTGGAGTCGACCGTGGCCCGGCCCGTACGCGAGCTGAAGGCGTTCGCCAAGGTCTTCCTGGAGCCGGGGGAGAGCAAGCAGGTCAGCCTCGTCCTGGACACCCGGGCCTTCGCCTACTGGTCGACCCGGCACCACGACTGGGTCGTCGAGGCCGGCGAGTTCGAGGTCGCCGTGGGCTCGTCCTCGCGGCACCTGGCCGCGCGCGACCGGGTGCACCTCGAGGCTCCCTCGGTCGCCCCGCCGCTCACCGGTGACTCGACGCTGCAGGAGTGGGTGGCCGACGACCGGGGCCGGGAGCTGCTGAGCACCCTGGATGTGCCCATCCTGGGCGACCCGGAGCTCGTCCGGGTCATCGGCACCATGCCGATGCGGACTCTGGCGTCCTTCTCGGGCCTGCTCTTCGACCACGGCACCCTGGACCGGCTGGAGGGCCAGCTGGAGGGCTGACCCTGATATTCGAACGCCAGTGGCCTGGTCGGCCCACACCCACGCGGACGGGGTCGGGTCGTTGGCCCACTGGCGTCGCAATGTCAGGGGCCTCCCCAGCTCGCGGTGGCATCTGCGTTGTCCACAGCCGTCGCCGGGTGTCGCTTGTCCCCAGCACGACCGACCGCCGCCCGAGCTGAGGCACCGAACGGGCTGCCGCCCCTGACGGGCGCTCGCTATTCAGGGTCAGGACCGGTGCCCGGCCGCGACGGGGGCCTTGACCGCGTCGTCGTTCTCGATCGCGGCGCTGAACTGCGAGCGGTAGAGGTCGTAGTACGCGCCCTCAGCCGCCAGCAGCTCCTGGTGCGACCCCTGCTCCACGATCCGGCCCGCCTCCATCACCAGGATCACGTCGGCGTCGCGGATGGTGGAGAGCCGGTGCGCGATGACAAAGCTGGTCCGGTCGCTGCGCAGGGCGGCCATCGCGTGCTGCACCAGCACCTCGGTCCGGGTGTCGACCGAGCTGGTGGCCTCGTCCAGGATCAGCAGCGACGGGTCGGCCAGGAACGCCCGGGCGATGGTGATGAGCTGCTTCTCGCCCGCGCTCACGTTGCTGCCCTCCTCGTCGATCACGGTGTCGTACCCGTCCGGCAGGGTGCGGACGAACCGGTCCACGTACGTCGCCTCGGCCGCCGCCTGCACCTCGGCCTCGGTGGCGGTCGGTCGGCCGTACGCGATGTTGTCCCGGATGGTGCCGTGGAAGAGCCAGGTGTCCTGCAGGACCATCCCGATCTCCGACCGCAGCGCCGACCGAGGGACCGAGGCGACGTCGGCCCCGTCCAGGGTGATCCGGCCGCCGTCGAGCTCGTAGAACCGCATGACCAGGTTGACCAGGGTGGTCTTCCCGGCTCCGGTCGGCCCCACGATGGCGACCGTGCTGCCGGGCTCGGCGACCAGGGACAGGTCCGTGATCAGCGGGACGGCCGGGTCGTACGCGAACGAGACGCCCTCGAAGGCGACCCGGCCCCGCGTCGGGGGCAGCGTGCCGGCCGTCTCCGCGGACTGCTCCTCGGCGTCCAGCACCTCGAAGACCCGCTCGGCGGAGGCGACTCCGGACTGCAGCAGGTTGGCCATCGACGCGACCTGGGTCAGGGGCTGGGTGAACATCCGGCTGTACTGGATGAAGGCCTGGACGTCGCCCAGGTTCATCGAGCCGGTCGCCACCCGGAGACCGCCGATGACCGCGATCACCACGTAGTTCAGGTTCCCGATGAAGAACATCGTCGGCATGATGAGCCCGGAGACGAACTGGGCGCCGAAGCTGGGTAGGAACAGCGCCTCGTTGCGGGCCGCGAAGACCGCCTCGACCTCGCGCTGGCGACCGAAGACCTTGACCAGCGAGTGACCCGTGAAGGCCTCCTCGATGTGGCCATTGAGCTCCCCGGTCGCCTTCCACTGCTGCACGAACAGCTTCTGCGACCGCTTCCCGACCACGCTGGTGATCAGGACCGAGACCGGAATCGTCACCAGGGCGATGAGGGCGAGCATCGGCGAGACGACGAACATCATCACCACTACCCCGACGACCGTGAGTACCGAGGTGAGCAGCTGCGACAGCGTCTGCTGCAGGGCCTGGGCCACGTTGTCGATATCGTTGGTCACCCGGCTCAGCAGCTCGCCCCGGGTCTGCCGGTCGAAGTAGCTCAGCGGCAGCCGGTTGATCTTCGCCTCCACCTGGTTGCGGAGAGCGTAGACCGAGCGCTGGACGGCCCCGTTCAGCAGGTAGCCCTGCAGCCACATGAACAGCGACGACACTAGGTAGAGCCCCAGCGCCAGCAGCAGCACGTTGCGCAACCCGGTGAAGTCGATGCCCTGGCCGGGCACGACGTCGAGTCGGGCCACCAGGTCGGCGAAGGTCCCGTTGCCCTGGGCCCGCAGACCCGCCACCACCTCGGCCTTGGTGGCTCCCGGGGTCAGGTTCTTCCCCACGATGCCGGTGAAGATGATGTCGGTGGCGCGTCCGAGGATCTTCGGTCCGACCACGTTGGCCACGATGCCGACCACAGCCAGCCCGACGACCACGAGGAGGATGACGCGCTCGGGGGCGAGCTGGCTCAGCAGCCGCTTCATCGACGGCCAGAAGGCGATCGACTTCTCGACGGCGCGGCCCTGTCCCCAGTGGCCGCCGCGGTTGCCCTCGGTGGGCTGGTACTTC
The DNA here is from genome assembly GCA_038198385.1 of Propionibacteriales bacterium. Taxonomy (GTDB): domain Bacteria; phylum Actinomycetota; class Actinomycetes; order Propionibacteriales; family Propionibacteriaceae; genus Microlunatus. The sequence continues at coordinate 4,260 of JBBQAB010000554.1, read as the reverse complement.
GGCCGCTCGGGTGCCTTGACGCCGCCGGCCGGTTCGGTCGCCGCGACGTCGGAGCCCTGCTCGGGCTCGGGGGTGGTGGGGGTGCTCATGCCATGGCCTCCGTTGCGCTGAGCTGGGAGTCGACGATCTCCGCGTACGTAGGACAGCTCGCCAACAGCTCGTCGTGGGTTCCCGAGCCCACGATCTCCCCGTGCTCGAGCACGAGGATCACGTCGGCGTCGGCGATGGTGGCGACCCGCTGGCCGACGATGATCACGGCGGCACCGCGGGTCTCCCGCTTCAGCGCGGCGCGCAGTCGGGCGTCGGTGGCGACGTCGAGGGCCGAGAAGGAGTCGTCGAACACGTAGATCTCGGGTTTCTTGATCAGGGCCCGGGCGATGGAGAGGCGTTGTCGCTGACCGCCTGAGACGTTGGTGCCGCCCTGGGTGATCCCGGCCTCGAGCTGCTCGGGCATCTCACGGACGAAGTCCTCGGCCTGGGCCACCCGCAGGGCGGCCCACAGCTCGTCCTCGGTCGCGTCGGGCCGGCCGTAGCGGAGGTTGCTGGCCACGGTCCCGGAGAACAGGAAGGGCTTCTGCGGCACCAGCCCGATCCGGCTCCAGAGCAGGTCGGGGTCGAGGTCACGGACCTCGACCCCGTCCACCTGCACCGAGCCGCCGGTCGCGTCGAACAGTCGCGGGATGAGGGAGACCAGGGTGGTCTTGCCCGAGCCGGTCGAGCCGATGATCGCGGTGGTCCGGCCGGGCTCGGCGGTGAAGGTGACGTCGTGCAGGACCGGGGCGTCGGCTCCCGGGTAGGTGAACTCGGTGCCCCGGAAGGCGACGACGGAGGTGCCGCGCAGGGTCGTGACGGGATCGACGGGCCGCTGGACGGTGGACTCGATGTCCAGGACCTCCCCGATCCGGTCGGCACAGACCGCGGCCCGGGGGGCGATCATCAGCAGGAAGGTGGCCATCAGGACCGACATCAGGATCTGGACGAGGTAGGTCAGGAACGCCGTCAGCGACCCGATCTGCATCTGCCCGGCGTCGATTCGTTGGGCGCCGAACCAGAGCACGGCCACGCTGGACAGGTTGAGAATGAACATCACCAGCGGGAAGATCGTGGCCTGCAGCCGCCCGACCGAGGTCGCCGTCCCGGTCAGGATGGCGTTGGCGTCGTCGAAGCGGGCCACTTCGTACGGCTCCCGGACAAAAGCCCGCACCACCCGGATGCCGGCGATCTGCTCGCGCAGTACGCGGTTGACGGCGTCGATCCGGGTCTGCATGACCTTGAACAGCGGCCGCATCCGGCGGACCAGCAGGAAGATCGAGACCCCCAGCAGGGGCACCGCGACCACGACCAGCCAGGACAGCCCGACGTCCTCGCGCAGCGCCATGATGATGCCGCCGATCATGGTGATCGGGGCGGTGATGAACAGGGTCGAGGAGAGCAGCACCAGCATCTGCACCTGCTGCACGTCGTTGGTGTTGCGGGTGATCAGCGAGGGCGCCCCGAAGTGGTTGAGCTCGCGGGACGAGAACGACAGCACCCGGTCGAAGATCCGGCCGCGCAGGTCGCGGCCGAAGCTCATGGCGGTCTTCGCCCCGAGGTAGGTGGCCGCGATCGAGCAGACGATCTGGACCAGGCTGACGCCGAGCATCACCCCACCCGTACGCCAGATGAAGCCGGTGTTGCCGGTGGCCACCCCCTTGTCGATGATCGAGGCGTTGAGGCTGGGTAGGTAGAGCGAGGCCATGGTGCCCACCAGGGAGAGCACGACCACGCCCGCGAGCAGACGGCGGTAGGGCACCAGGAAGGTGCGCAGGATGTGGATCAGCATGACGACCGTTCTGAGATGGGCCGGACGGTGGGAGCGGTGGCGGAGCAGTGGCTGACGCCGTGCAGGACGACGTCGACGATGGCGGCCGGGTCGGAACGGTGGCCCTCGCCCAGCTGGAAGTGAGTCATGGCCAGGGTGACCGAGCGCAGGACGTCGGCGGCGGCGTACGGCTCGAGGCGGAGCGCGGCGGTGTGCGGCTGGAGCAGCGCGGTCACGGCCCCGTTCAGCCGTTCGTTGTGCAGCTCGCGGCGGGCCTGGAGGGTGACGGAGTCCTCGTGACCGCTGTCGCGGTGCAGGCGGAGGGCGTGGAACAGGCCGAAGATCCGGCGCACGCTGGTCTGCAGGATGTCGACCGCGGCGGTGAGCTGGGTGTCCAGGTCCTGGCCCTGGTCGATGCGCCCGATGGCGGCGCAGGTCCGGTCGACGTCGAAGGCGTCGGCGATGACGGCGTCGATCAGGGCCTCCTTGGTGGGGAAGACCCGGAAGATCGTCCCCTCAGCCACGCCGGCCGCCTCGGCGATCTGACGGGTACTCACCTCACGGCCGAGCTGCACCAGCAGGGGCTCGGTCGCAGCGATCAGCGCAGCGCGCCGTTCGTCGGCGGGCATCGGGGTGGCACGAGACATGGGTTTCACCCTAAATGAGTGAGCACTCACTCAGCAAGCCATTATGCACAGAGCGAACAGACGACGCCGGCCGCGGGACGTCCGCCGACCCCCGTCAGGTGTCCCTGACCCCGACGTCGGCGAAGATGGGGCTCCGGATCGAGCGAGGAGAGCGTTGTGGGGTTGGGCAGGCTGGCCGATGAGGTCTTCGACGGGGTCATCTTCGACATGGACGGGACGCTGATCGACTCGACCCCCGCCGTGATCCGGGCGTGGTCGATCTGGGCCGAGGAGCACGGCGTGACCAGCAAGGACCTCGCGGGCCAGCACGGTGTGCCCTCCGCGGGCGTCGTCCGGGCCCTGTTGCCCGAGCACCGGCACGACACCGCCATCGCCCGGATCAACGAGCTGGAGATCACCGACGTGCACGACATCGTCGTGCTGCCTGGTGCCGCCGAGGCCCTGGCTTCGCTCGCCGAGGCGAAGAGCGCGATCGCCACCTCCTGCACCCGGCCCCTCGCCGCAGCACGGATCGCCGCCTCGGCGCTCGTCCCCCCGACCGTCCTGGTGACCGTGGACGACGTGCAGAACGGCAAGCCGGCGCCCGACCCGTTCCTCGAGGCCGCGCGCCAGCTCGGAGCCGACCCGCGCCGCTGCCTCGTCGTGGAGGACGCCCCCAAAGGACTCGAGGCGGCGCACGCCGCCGGCTGCTTCACCCTGGCGGTGGTGACCACGACCGAGCGCGGGGAGCTGCTCGCCGACGCCGTGGTCCGCAACCTGGGTGACGTGGTGTTCCAGGTCACTCCCGAGGGCATCCGCGTACGGCTGGCCCAGGACTGAGCCGACGCGCGAGCTGAGCCCCGGGCCGAACTGGTCCCCGGGGCCGGAGTGGCTCTGGGGAAGGGAGCCGACCCGAGGACTGAGCCCCGGGCGGTCAGCCGGTCTTGCGGCGGAAGGTGCGCTTGGTCTCGACGGGACCGTGGGCGTGGCCCTGGCCGCGCTGGTCGTCGTGCTGCTCGGGTCGGTGGCGACTCTGCTTGGCCTGCAGCGCCTCCCGGAACCGACGCTTGGTCTCGTCCTCGACGGGATCGGGCTGGTCGTTGGCGGTCATGGGGCCCATTCTGTCCCCCGGCGGCTCGGACGGCCACCGTTGTCCTTCGGCCCCGCGCGTCCGGGCCTCAGCCGAGCTCGGTCATCTCCACGGTGACGAACATCTCCGAGGCTCCCCCGGAGTAGGTCCCGCGCAGTGGGGCGACGTCGGCGTAGTCACGGCCGTGCCCGACCCGGACGTAGTTCTCGGTGAGCCGCTGGCACTGGGTGGGGTCGTAGGAGACCCAGCTGCCGCACCAGAACTCGATCCAGGAGTGACTCTCCCCGGTCACCGTCTGGTTGGGGCTGTCCGCTCCCGGGTGCAGATAGCCCGAGACGTAGCGGGCCGGGAGTCCGATGGAGCGCAGGGCCCCGAGCGCGACGTGGGAGAAGTCCTGGCAGACCCCGCGTCCCAGCTCCCAGACCTCACGCGCAGAGCTGGTGACCTTCGTTGAGCCGCGCTCGTAGGTCAGGTGGTCGTGGATGAGCGCGCAGGCGTCCAGCGCCGCCAGCCGGGGCGGCTGGTTGGTCGTCTCGGCGACCTGGGCGAGCAGCTCCTCGGTCGGCTGCGTGCGGTTGCTCAGGGTGAGGAAGTCGGTCATCTGGTCGATCACGCCGCGGTCGTGCAGCGCCGGCCACCCCAGGTCGTTGCGGGCGGGCCGCCGCTCGTGGTCCCAGGGCAGGTCGTCGCCGTGGGTCTCCACCACACCCTGCGCGTGCACGGTCAGCCGCTCGTGCGGCTCG
>JBBQAB010000553.1:0-2384 GCA_038198385.1 Propionibacteriales bacterium | reverse complement strand
TCGGCGCCGTTCCTGGAAACGAGGACAGGTCAACGGTCACCGAGGCGGGGGGCGCCGGTGACCTCACCGATCCCGCGCTGGCCGAGGAGTTCGTCGCTCGCACCGGCATTCACGCCCTGGCGGTGGCCGTCGGAAACGTCCATGGGACCGCCCAGGCCGCCAGGCCTCTCGACCTCGACCTGCTCGAGCGGTTGCGCGCTGCGGTCGACTGCCCGCTGGTGCTTCACGGCGCCTCCGGTGTGCCGACCCACGAGCTTCGCGCGGCCCGTGCGCTCGGCGTGGCCAAGGTCAACGTCAACACCGAGCTCCGGGCCGCCTTTCTCGGGGCCCTCGAGTGGGGTCTGCCGGGGTCCCTGCCCTCGGCTGACCTTGCGACTCTGCTTGACACGGCACGAGACGCCGTACGGGCGGTGGTGCTCGAGAAGATCCTCGAGCTCAGTCACCCGATGGATCCGGCTCTTCCGAGCCCGTCACCCTCTCTGTCCCACTAAAACCCTCGACAGGGATCTCCACTTAACCGGAGTAGATTGGACTAGTGGCGGCGCTTGAGGGCGGTCGAGACTATCCGCGGTCGGTCGGCGAGATGCTTGCATGGTTCGGCACCGACGAGGACTGCCGGGACTACTTGGCGTGGCTGCGCTGGCCTGACGGTTTCGTCTGCGATGAGTGCCGGGGCGTCGGAGGGTGGCAGTTGGCGGACGGCCGATGGGAATGCGCCGCGTGCTCGCACCGCACCTCGGTGACGGCCGGCACGGTCTTCGACCGGACGCGCACTCCGCTGACCGTCTGGTTCCATGCCTGCTGGGCGTTCGCCACCGCCAAGGACGGCATCTCCGCGCTGGGCCTGCAGCGGACCTTGCAGATCGGGTCCTACCAAACCGCGTGGGCGATGTTGCACCGGCTGCGTTCGGCGCTGATCCGCCCCGGCCGGGAGCTGCTGTCCGGGCAGGTCGAGGTCGACGAGACTTACATCGGTGGGGAGGAGGCCGGGCTGGCCGGCGGGCGGGCCAAGGGCAAGAAGGCCCTGGTCGCGGTCGCGGTAGAAGTGAAGTCTCCCAAGGGGTTTGGGCGCTGCCGGATGCGCGTCATCCCGGACGGTTCGGCCAAGACGTTGCACGCGTTCATCATCGACAACGTCGCCGCCGGTTCGACGGTGATCACCGACGGATGGTCCGGTTATCGGGGCATCGAGGCGGCCGGTTACCCGCATGACCGGCGTAGCCAGCGTGCCGCGAAGGCGCTCGGCGAGGACATCGGCACGCTGCTGCCCGGCGTGCACCGCGTCGCGTCCTTGGCCAAGCGGTGGCTGCTGTCCACCCACCAGGGCCGGGTCGAGGTCGAGCACCTGCCCGGCTATCTGGACGAGTTCTGTTTCCGGTTCAACCGGCGCCGTTCCCGCAGCCGCGGACTGGTATTCCTGCGCCTGCTGCAACTGGCCGTCGGGCACGATCCGGTGCGCTACAAGGAGCTGATCAAGCGGCCCCGCCCGCGCCCTGTGCCGCCTCTACCGCCGGGAGCGACCGGACACCCGCCCAGCATCGACCGGCCCCGGGCCGAGCGTCCCTGGCGCAGCCCTGACCAGGGCTCCTCCGGTTAAGTGGAGATCCCTGAGCCCGCTTCCCGCCGGACGCGGCAGCTCTTGACCCTGATGACGGCGCCGCGGTCGAGGATGACGACCCTCATCCATTCGCACTGCCTCTCCGCGGGACTCATGGCCGAGCAGATCGGCCTCGACCGCCGGGTCGCCGAGGCCGTCGAGTGCGCCTACGAGCGGTGGGACGGCAGCGGTCTTCCGGAGGGGCGACGAGGTGAGCAGATCCCGCTTGCGACGCGGGTCGTGCAGCTGGCCGAGACGTGCGAGGTCCACCTGCGGATGCACGGCACCTCCGGCGCGCTCGCGATGACGAGGGCACGCAGTGGTCGCCAGTTCGACCCACGGCTCGTCCGGGCGCTCGGCGCCTGCCGGGAGCGGCTCGACGCGTTGCCCGATCAGGACGTGTGGGCGCAGGCACTGGCGCTCGCCCCGGACCGCGAGGTGATGCTGCGCGGCGCGGAGCTCGACTCGCTGCTCGGGTCGATCGGCGACTTCGCCGACCTCAAATGCCCGTTCACCGTGGGGCACTCACGGGCGGTGTCCGAGCTCGCGTCGGCTGCAGCGGCGCGGATGGGTCTGCCGGCCGGCGACGTGGACGTCGTGCGTCGGGCCGGGCTGGTGCACGACCTGGGTCGCATCGGCGTCCCGAACTCCGTGTGGGAGCGGTCGGCCCCGCTGTCGGAGTCCGACCGGGAGAGGATCCGGCTCTACCCCTACCTCACCGGGCGCGTCCTCAACCGGGTCCAGGGGCTGGAGCGGGTGACCGCGGTCGCCGAGGCCCACCGCGAGC
>JBBQAB010000552.1:0-2825 GCA_038198385.1 Propionibacteriales bacterium | reverse complement strand
GGCAGGATGCCCCGGTCCAGCGGGGAGTACCAGCCCATCAGGCCCGGACTGGCGGGCATCGGGAAGACCCCGGAGCCGTACGCCGCCAGCACCAGCTCGTCGTCGAAGGCGTCCGAGACCGCGATCAGGTCGTCGTCGCGCCACTGCCGCGGCGGGCCGAACGGGGAGTTCACCGCGCCATCCTGCCCTCGGGGACCAGCCGGGGTCTGACCGGGGTCGCAGGGCTCAGCGTCTGGTGATCCGCCACGTAGGCTGGTCCCGGGTTCCGGGTTGTCCCGGTCCCGACGTACGGGACGCTGGATCTGCACCACCACGATCTGCACCACCACGATCTGCACCACCACGATCTGCACCACCACGATCTGCACCAGGACAAGGGAGACGCCGATGCCGTCAGCTCAGGGCATAGGCCGGATGCTCGCCCGCGGTATCGGCCCGGTCGCGGGCGCGGTAGGACCGCAGATGGCGGGCGGGGCCCTGCGCCGGGCGCTCGAGATCGCCATCGACGGCTACGGCAAGCTGCCCGGAGCCAAGGCGACCGCCTCGCGCCAGATGCTGCGCCACAACGGCTCGGTCGACGACGCCATCGACAGTGTGATCGACTTCCACGTGCGGCTGGCCTCGGCCCAGGGCTTCGTGACCAACCTGGGCGGGCTCGCCACCCTGCCCGTGGCGCTGCCCGCCAACCTGACCGGGGTGGCGGTCGTCCAAGTGCGGATGGTCGCCGCGATCGCTCACCTCCGTGGCTACGACCTTAACGACAACCGGGTCCGGACCGCGCTGGTGATGTGTCTGCTGGGCGGGGAGCAGGTGGCCAAGCTGATCCTGCGGGGCGCGCTCCCCACCTCGCCGATGGCCGTGGCCACGGCCCCGATGTTCGACGCGAGCCTGGACCAGCGGGTCGCCGAGGAGGTCGTGGCCGACCTGATGGGTCGGATCGGTGGCAAGAACCTCGCCCTGACCGTGACCAAGCGGGTGCCGCTGGTCGGCGGCGGTATCGGCGCCGTGATGGACGGCATCGCCACCCATCAGATCGGCGCCTACGCAAAGGGCGAGCTGCGGCGGCGACGCGCGCTGCAGGGCTGACCACGGCTTATTCTGACCGCGTGATCCCGGATCCCCTGGTTCCGGACAGCCTGACTCCGGGCCGCGCGACCCCCGACCTTGTCGGCCCGGACCCTGTCGGCCCGGACCCTGGCCCGTGAACCCGGAGTACCCGTGAACCCGGAGTGGGTGGTCCCGCCCGCCGTGGTCGCGTGGGTCCGCGGGCAGCTCGGGACCGACCTCGATTCGGTCACCCCGGTGCGGGGCGGACGTACCGACACCATCTTCGCGGTCCGGTCGCAGACACGGCCGACGCCCGTCATCCTGCGCTGGATGCCGGTCACGGTCTGGGGCCAGATCGGCCGCCGGCACGTCACCGCCGAGGCCCGGGGCTGCGGACTGATGGAGGCCTCCGGCCTGCCCACGCCCCACCTCCTGGCCAGCGACCCCGACGGCCACGGCACGGGTGGCTACGCCAACCTCACCAGCTGGCTGCCCGGCCGGGTCCGCCTGGACCCACTGGGCGACGCCGCGGTCGCGGAGCTGGCCCGGGTGGCGGCCGCGATCCACGCCACCGAGGTGCCCGACTCTGGGCGGCCCGCCCCGTACGCCTTCTGGGCCCCGAACCCGCTCGCCGTCCCGCACTGGTCCCGCCGGCCGGACCTGTGGGAGCGGGCCTTCACGCTGTTCCTCGGCCCCCGTCCCGGCACCCCGGAGGGGCTGGTGCACCGGGATTTCCACCCCGGCAACATCTTGTGGGACGGCGACCGGGTGACCGGGGTGATCGACTGGGCGGAGACCTCCTGGGGGCCGCCCGACCTGGACGTGGCCCACGCCGTGACCAACTTCGCACTGCTGCTCGACCTGCGGCACGCGGCGGGTTTCGTCGCGGCGTATCAGCACCACGGAGGGCGGATCGATCCCGACCCGGAGGCCCGTCGCTTCTGGGCGGTCAGCGACATTCTGGGCTTCCTGCCCGACCCCGTGAGCCATCTGACCGCACTTACCGCCACCCGCCCCGAGCTCACCCCCGAGGTGTTGCGGGACCGGCTGGAGGATCTGCTGGCTCAGACGCTCGGGGCTGGCCCCGCCTGAGACACGGGGCTGGCCCCGCCTGAACGACGGGGCTGAGAGGCGAACAGCGCCATCGACTCGGCCACCCGGATTGCTTGTGAGGCAAGGCTGGCATAACTTAGGTAAGCCTCACCCTTTCGACGACCGCCCGATGCGGCCAACCACCGGGTGCGGACCATCACGCAGCACCGACCCCATCGAGGACTCATGCTCGGCAACTTTCTGATCGGCCTCCGGGAAGGCCTGGAGGCGGCGCTCATCGTCAGCATCCTGCTCGCCTATCTGGTCAAGTCCGACCGCCGCCACCTGCTGTCCCGGGTCTGGCTCGGAGTGGGCATCGCGATCGTGGTGTCCCTGGGCTTCGGCGCCGCCCTCACCTTCGGCCCCCGCGGCCTCACCTTCGAGGCGAAGGAGCTGATCGGCGGCGGGCTGTCGATCGTGGCCGTCGGCTTCGTGACCTGGATGATCTTCTGGATGGCCCGGGCCGCCCGCGGCCTGTCCGGCGCTCTGCGCAGCCAGCTCGACCTCGCCGCCGACGGCGCCCGCGGCTCGTTGGTCGCGGTGGCCATCCTGGCCGTCGGCCGTGAGGGTCTGGAGACCGCCCTGTTCCTGTGGGCGACCACCCAGGCCGCGACGGGCGCAGGCGGGTCGTCGGTCGCTCCGCTCGTGGGCGCTGCGCTCGGCATCGCGTCGGCGGTGGTCCTGGG
>JBBQAB010000551.1:0-2771 GCA_038198385.1 Propionibacteriales bacterium | reverse complement strand
GGGTGAGCAGGAAGGCGACGCGGGCCAGCGGCCCACCGCGGGCGTCCAGGAATTCGGCGCGTCGGAGCACCCGCTGGTAGTGCAGCTCGGGGTGGATCGCGGCGAGCAGGGGCTGCCAGCGGGTGAGACCGTGGGCCTGCAGGTCCGCGGCCAGGAAGGCGCGGTAGTCGGCGCGGGTCCGGATGCGGTCGTGCAGGATGGGTTCGGTGCTCACGCGGACCACCCGAAGGTGCGCTCCCCCCACGCCAGGTGCCGGGTCAGGCCCTCGTGGATGTCCACCTCGGCCCGCCACCCCAGGGCCGCGCCGATCGCCTCGACGCTGCCGCCGGTGCGGAAGACGTCCCCGGCGACCTTGTCGGTGTAGTCCACCTTGAGCGGGTGGCCCGCGAGCGAGCCGAGGATCTGCAGCGTCTCGTTGACGCTGATGTTGGTCCCGCCGGCCACGTTGAACACCGACCCTGAGGCCACCGACTCGGTCGAGGCGGCCAGGATGTTGGCCCGCACGATGTCGTCGATGAAGGTGAAGTCGCGGATCTGCTCGCCGGTGCCGAAGATGGAGATGACCTCGTCCAGCACGGCCGCCCGGACGAAGCGGGTGAAGGCCATGTCGGTGCGCTGGCCCGGGCCGTACACGGTGAAGTAGCGCAGCGAGACCGTGGGCACGCCGAAGTTGGCGGCGTACAGGGAGCAGAGGTGCTCGGCAGCCAGCTTGGTGACCCCGTACGGGCTGACCGGCTGGGGGCGGTCGGTCTCGCGGGTCGGGTAGGTCTCGGCGTTGCCGTAGACCGAGGAGGACGAGGCGTACACCAGTCGCTGCAGGGTGCTGCTGCGCTTGGCCGCCTCCAGCAGGCGCTGGGTGGCGGCGATGTTCTGCCGGATGTAGACGGCGAAGTCGCGGCCCCACGACATCCGGACCCCGGGCTGCCCGGCCTGGTGGAAGACCCAGTCGACCCCGCTGAGCAGGGCGTCCAGGTCGACCTCGTTGAGGTCGGCGCGGTGGAAGGTGAAGCGCTCGGGCGGGATGCTCGCCAGGTTGCGCTCCTTGATGGCCACCTCGTAGTAGTCGGTGACCATGTCGATGCCGACGACCTCGTGCCCCTGGGTGAGCAGGGCTTTCGCCAGGGTGTGGCCGACGAACCCGGCCACACCGGTAACCAGTGCCTTCACAGCAGAACCTCACGTCGGATCGGGTACTCCTCGAGCGTCAGCAGCCGCTCGATCAGGGTGGGGGCGTCCAGGTCGGCGACGGCGCTGCGGACGGTGTGGCGGTCCAGGATCGCGGCGTCACGGACGCGCGCGGCGAGCTCGGCGGGGTCCCGGCCGCAGACGTAGCCGGTCTGGCCGTCGACCACCAGGCCGCCGGTGTCGGAGCCGTCGGTGACCACCGCGGGCAGCCCGGAGGCCATCGACTCCACCAGGACCCGGGCGTAGCCCTCGTAGCCGGGGTGGGAGGTCATCAGGAACACCCCGGACTCCGACATGATCGTGGCGACGTCCTCGGGGGCGACCCGGCCGAGCAGCCGGATCCGGCTCGCGATGTTGTCGGGCAGCACCGCCACCCGTTCGCGGACCCGGTTCATCAGGGTGCCGATGCCGAGCAGGTCCAGCGTCCACGGCGAGGACGGGTCGGCCTGGATCAGGCGGGCGAAGGCGTCCACGGCCAGCTCGGGGTCCTTCGGGACCTCCATCCGCCCGACCCACACGATCCGGTGCGGGTCGCGACGGCTGCCCTCACCACTGATCAGCTGCGGGTCGTACCAGGTGGGGGAGAAGACAGCCCTCGGGTTCCAGCCGCGCACCATCTGGGCGTAGTCCTGGTTGAAGACCACCACCTGGCGGGCCCGGCGGACGACGTTGCGCTCGAACCACTGGTGGGCCTGACCGGCGTAGCGCCAGAAGGAGTCCGAGGTCGTGCCGGTGAGACCGTTCTCCTGGGTATGGATGAAGTAGACCTGCGGTCGGTGGATCATCTGCCGCAGGGCGAGCGCGGAGTCCATCCGGTGCACCTGGACCACTGTCGTCCGGGGCAGCCGGTCGCGGAACCGCAGGACGCCCTGCATCAGCCGCAGAGCGTGCGGAACGCGGCGGGCCTGGTCGGCCGGGTCGAGGGCGACCACGGGCAGGAACCAGAACGGCCGGTCGCCGTAGCTGTCGTAGTACTCCCAGCGCCCGATCTCGCGGCCCGGCCGGGGTGCGCCGGTGTCGACGCCGACGATCGCGACCTTCATCCCGGCGGGGAGATAGCGGCAGATGCCGCGCAGGCACGAGTCGATCCCCCCGGGAGAGGGCCGGGCCGGGTCGAACTGGTGGACGATGAGCCGGTCGACGTGGGCCGGGGGGCGGAGGGTGGTCATGTTCAGTCCTCGATTTGCAGGCATCGGGCGGTCGGCCCGGGTCAGCCGTGGGTGCCGGCGGGGACCCGCTGGCTGGAGGTGACGCGGCGGCCGGCGGCTTCCTCCAGGACCCCGCGGCTGGGGGCCGCCAGGTCGAGGATGGAGGTCAGGCCGCGGGACGCGGTGGTTTCGGCGAACCCGCGCTGGTGCTCGTCGACGTGCTCCCCGTACGCCCCGCTCCGGACCGCCAGCACGGGGCTCTTGCCCAGCTCGAACTGCTGCAGGATGGAGCCCACCCCGCCGTGGGCGACGACGACGTCGGCGGCCCGGGCCAGCGAGGAGAGATGGGACTGCGACACCTCGCCGAGCACCTGGCCCGGCAGGTCGTCACGCGTGGTGGCGCCGAGCTGCCAGACGATCTCGTCGCCCGGCTGCAGC